>CAIOKL010000243.1 GCA_903858915.1 uncultured Alphaproteobacteria bacterium
GTCTTCGAAATCAAAATGAAATTTTCAATTGAGAAAAGCGACGAAGCCTTGCGTATAAAAAATAGCCTAAACGGCTATTTTTAGCAAATAACGGGATCATGAGCGAAGCGAAGCAATCCCTGGGGCAAGTCGTCTTCGAAATCAAAATTTATTTTGATTGAGAAAAGCGACGAAGCCGTGTGGGTCAGAAAAGCTTAGATAATCAACGGTTTTAAGATAAGGTAAAAATTTTAAAAAACATTTTTCTCACCTAAAATTAATTTTTTTTCCTCATCATCCAATTGATATAAATCACAAACCATTTCGTCAATTTTTGCCTCGAGTTCCTTTTGTCGATGTGGTGGAAAATCGGGGTTATAATTTGCTTGAGTTGTTTGGGTTAAATTTACTTAATTTATTTTGACAAAAATTTTAAAAACAAAATTTTTTTAAGCTTGACAAGCGATTAATTTTTTGGAAAAATTAAAAAAAATAAATCACAAAATCTCACCCCTCTTTATTTTTATTTAAAACCCTCCGAACCCAATAATAATCAATATAAACTACTAATTAACATTTTAAATAATATGGGATTTTTAAATAAGATTTTATGAAATAATTTTGTAAATATTTAAATTAAACTCGAAAATAATTTTAACAAATAAAAGCATTATATATGGCGGAGCAAGAAGAAAAAAACATTGATAATTTCATTGAAAATTCTCTTAAATCAATTAAAAAATTATATAAACGAGAATATATAAATCTTAATCTAGATTTAGAAAATGAAAATTTTACAAATAATTTTGGAGAAATATTTAAAAATCCATCTTCAAATTATTGTAACGAGATCCATCTATTTTCCGAAATTCCTAATTTAAAATTGCAGAAAGATAAGCTTGAAAAAGAAATTATTGGCGACCCTCAAGCGGAAAAAGATAGTTTTGAAAAAATAGGTCTTAAGACTTATAAGGCAAAACTTGAAAGAGAAATTTATGGCGATCTAAAGAAAGATGAAAATGGCAATCCAGTTCTTTCGGTTGAAATTAAAGAAATTTTAAATAAAAATCTTCTTGATCCTTTAGATATTGATAAAATAGGGCTTGAAGCTTATAGAAAAAAACTTAAAAAAGAAATTACTGGCGACCCTCAGGCGGAAAAAGATAGTTTTGAAAAAATGGGTCTTGAGATTTACAGGGCAATACTTAAAAAAGAAATTTATGGCGATGTAGAAAATGAAGGCGATTTAGAAAATGAAGGAGAAATTAAAATTTTGTTTAAAGAATTTTTTAATAGTAATAAAGTCAATAACAAATTAGAAAGCGATATAATTGAAGAATTTGGATTAAAAAAATATTACGAAATTCTTGACAATGAAATTAGTGAATTAAGAAAAAAATATGAAATCGCCAAAGATCTTTCTACCCTAATAAAACAATCCACTAAAGATAAAAAAATGTATTATTTATTTATGACTTTGGTAATCGGAGCTCTTGGTTTTTCTTCATGGTATGCATATGAATATGGCGCTCAAATAATTGTTGAAATTCATGGAATGAAGGAAAGAACTTCTAGCGATTATTTTGGATTTTTCTTAATGAAAATGCCATTTTCTCTTATCATTATCGCCTTTATTTCGGGCGCGTTCATTTTTATCAATAAACTTTTATTTATAATTGAGAGAATAAATAATCAATTACGAAATTTTTCTAAAATTAGCGTAATCGCTTCTCAAATGGATAAAGCATATATTGACCTAATAAAAAATGGTAATTTTTCCAATGGGAACGAGGCGGAACAAAACGCCCATAAAGAAGCCGAACAAAAAAATTTATTTTACAAATTGATTACCAATTATTTGGTTAGTTTGAGTAAAAATGAAGCCGATTTAGCTGATTCCAAGAAAGAACCTTTGCTTAAACAAGTGAAACAAATAGCAGGAATTGTTAAAGAATTCAATTTCAACAAAGATAAATGAGATTAAAATAAAACTTAATGAAGACGCGGAGTCATCACCTTTTACAAACATACATTTTAAAAAAACACTCGCAACGCTTTCGGTGCAATCACTCTCCCCTTGAGGGAGAGTCGCAGAGCCAACTTGTTGGCGATGCGGAGAGGGGTCAGAAAAGCATTTATAATCAACGATCTAAAACCAAAATAAAAACTTCCAAAAAATAAATTTTTCAAAAAAGACGATTTCTTGATTTTGTTTTTAATCCACAAATTTATAAATTTTATAACTATCAAAAAAACAAATAAAGTATCGAAAACAAGACTTGGTTGATATATTTTTTATATTAATAAAACTAATTAAGGATTGAGTTTTTAAGAAAAAAAATTACGCTTAATCTAAAATAAAATATCAGAATACTTATCTTGCAAATTTTATAAAACAGTATTTTTTATATGAAATTGCGACTGAATCTAAAATAAATAATCTTTGTTTCGCAATGGAAAATCAAAAATCAAAATTTCAGCATGTCTGTGAAGTTGATATACAAAAAATATATGTAGTTCATGAGAGTGGCTTTAAGTGTCAATTTGAAGGTCTTTA
>CAIOKL010000244.1 GCA_903858915.1 uncultured Alphaproteobacteria bacterium
TATGCTGAGAATTTTTTGGAATCGAAAGTTCATAACAAAATTCTTCGCTAAATTCATTTTCATTCAAAATATTAATTTTATTGATAACAATTTTTTCACCATAAAATTTTTCACAATTTTGGGCGGGGCGATAAAGTTCATTGTTGAGAACGAATGGTGTTCCAGCACTTCGTGCTGAAGCTTTGCAAGATTTTATTGGATTTTGCGGATGTTGAATAAAATTTTCGCTCAATGAATTTGCGTGAGCTAAATATAAAGTCTCGTCGGCTTTTTCTTTCTTAGAATAAAATAACCAATATTTATCTTTAAGCTTGATGATTGTGGGGTCAATCGCTTCATGATTGGGGAAAATTTCTCGAATTTTTTGTAAAGATAAATTTGTTTTATCAATTTTATATAAAACTAATTTTTTAGATTTATAAGCTTCGCAGATTACAAAAATATCATTATTTTCAATAAAAATAAACGGATAAGATAAATGTTTTTTATCGTCCAAAACAATTTGTTTATTGATTAATTTATCATTGGCAATTTCGGCGACGGCGATTCTACCTCTTTTAAGAATTTGCGAATATTCTTCAAAAATAATATATTTTTTATTGTCGATTTCAAAACCAAATGGGTCGGCGTTAAAAGTAGTTTTTGAAAAATTTTTGAACCAAATTATCGGGGATTTATTTTCTTTAAAATCCTCGATTTTGCAGGGGGCGAGACCAATTGACCATTCGTCAAAATAAAATATTTTCTTTAAAATATTTCTCATGAATTTAATAGAATTATAATAAATATTTTAAAAAAGAGGAGATTTCGTTTGAGTTTGGGTTTTTCGTGGTGTGCGAAATAAATTTTAGTATTAATTTACCATCTATAATGAGCGAAAGCTTTGTTAGCCTCGGCCATTTTAAAGACTTCTTCTTTTTTCTTAGCTGCCCAACCTTTATTTTCTAAAGATTCGAGAATAACGATGACAACTTTGTTAGAAAGTTTTTTACCTTTAATATTTTCAATCGAAGTTTTTAACCATTTTAAGGCTAAAGCTGAACCGCGACGAGCCGAAACTTCAACGGGAATTTGATAAGTCGCGCCACCAATTCTGCGAGATCTAACTTCAATTTTTGGAGTTATAACATCCAAAGCTTCTTTAAAAATTTCAACTGGATGTTTTTTAAGTTTTTTCTCAAGATCTTCGAAGGCTTGATAAATAGCCTCTTCGACTACTGATTTTTTGCCATCGTTCATCAAGCGATTCACGAAACGAGATACGATGATCTCGTTATATTTGGCATCGGGAAATATTTTTCTGATTTTTGCCGCTCTTCTTCTCATAATTTTAAAATTTTATTTTTTATTTTGGTTTTTGTGCGCCGTATTTTGAACGGGCTTGTTTTCTATTTTTAACGCCTTGAGTATCAAGTGATCCACGAACAATGTG
This sequence comes from uncultured Alphaproteobacteria bacterium, assembly GCA_903858915.1. Lineage (GTDB taxonomy): Bacteria > Pseudomonadota > Alphaproteobacteria > Rickettsiales > UBA1997 > CAILUF01. Next base: position 1,433 of record CAIOKL010000244.1, read on the forward strand.
ATAACGAACACCCGGCAAATCTTTAACACGACCACCGCGAATCGCAACAACAGAGTGCTCTTGAAGGTTGTGACCTTCTCCAGGAATGTAAGCGATAACTTCAAAACCGTTAGTTAATTTGATACGAGCAACTTTACGAAGTGCTGAGTTCGGTTTTTTAGGAGTTGTAGTATAAACCTTAGTACAAACACCACGTTTTTGTGGGCAAGCTTTCATCGCTGGCACTTTGTTTTTTCTAACTTGTTTAACTCTTGGGTTTCTCACCAATTGATTGATTGTAGGCATTCTAATTATGTTTTTAGTGCTTTTTAATAGTGCTTAAAGCCCAAAATTAATGCTTGAAAAAGCAGTGGGCAAAAAATAAGAGGCGGGAGTTTATGAA
>CAIOKL010000245.1 GCA_903858915.1 uncultured Alphaproteobacteria bacterium
CGCGTGTAAGGCACGACGCAAAAAGTACAAAATTTATCGCAACCTTCTTGCACAGTTATGAAGGCGCTCGCCCCTACTCCAGCAGTTGAAGAGGGTAATACATCAAATTTATTATCGGGTACAAAACCCAAATTAATTTGCTTAGTTTTTTCGCGCAAAACTTTACCAACTAAATCGGGCAAAGTTTGATAACTTTCGGGTCCGACGATAATGTCGACGACATTTGAGCGTCGAAAAATTTCCTGCCCTTCAGCTTGAGCAACGCAACCCGCCACCGCTACAATCATCTGCTTTCCAGCCTCTTTCATTTTTTCTTTAAACGGGCGAATGCGCCCCACATCGGAGAATAATTTTTCCGAAGCTTTTTCACGAATATGGCAAGTGTTGATGATGACCATGTCGGAACCTTCAACCTCTTCGGAGGTCTCGTAGCCAACGGAATTCATTAGATCTTGCATACGATCAGAATCGTAAACATTCATTTGGCAACCGTAAGTTTTTATGTGAATTTTTTTGGGCATTTTTTATTTTAAAATTAAATTTTTAACATTTTTTCACAAAAAATAAAATTTCTCAACTGTTATTTGCGTTAAAAAAATAGCCTAAACTGCTATTTTTAGCGAAGAGCGGGATAAGGAGCGAAAGCGACGCGATCCCCGTCGCGAATCTTTTTTGAAAAAAAAGATGAAGCGTTTATCCACAAAGGAATTCTAAAAAAACCATCAATTCATCGCGTATGTCGCGATTCATTCGCGACGAAGCGATTCAAATTCTCCCTAAATTTGCGAAGCAAATTTAATGCGTAGCAAATTTAATTAACCAGAAACTTGAGTCCCCGAAATCGTAATTACGCTAAATGTCGCGGGATAAGATTGCGTTTTTTTATCGTAAAAATTTTCATATTTTTCCAATAATTTTTGTAAAAATTTTTTGGTAAAAAACTTCCGCGACCTTTGTTTCATAACATTGCCCTGCCCGCTAAATTTAAGATCTCGCAACAATTTAAGCGGATTTTCATAATCAATTTTAATTTTTTCTAAATCGGCGACAGGATTTTTGAATCCGACTTGGGCAAGAAGTTGCGCCGAGCTTTTAATATCAATAGTCGGTGGCATTCTTGCGGAAATTCCGCCATAAATTTCATTTTCGGTTTGATAAATTATTTGATGCAATTCGGGCAAATTTTCATCGCCGTAAAAACTAGCAATAAAAAGCCCGTTTGGCTTTAGCGCCAGTTTAATTTTAGCTAAAAATTGCGGAACATTATTGATAAAATGCAAATCGGAATTGCTAATTATTAAATCATATTTTTGCGTTGGAAAATTAATATTTTCTTCGTCAAAAATTTCATCAAAAGAGTAAGATTCAAAACTTTGATAAACTAAATTTTCTTGAAAAAAATTAGTTTTTTTATTGATTTCAAAAACGGCATCAAAAGCACGATTTTGTAGTTCAATATTTTCTAAAATAATATTTGCAATTTCTAAATATAAAAAATTATAATCGGCAAAAACCCGTTGATAGCGTTTGTGATTTTGTTGCAAAAGTTGTCGATCAAATAAATTTTGAGAATTCACCATGAAATTAATTAATAAAATTTTGGAAATTTTATTTCCAACTAAATGTTTGTCGTGCGATGCCGTTATTAGTTCCGACGCTAATTTTTGTAAAAATTGTTGGCCGAAATTACAATTTATAAAATCACCGCATTGCAAAATTTGTTCCCATCCTTTTGAAATTAATTTTCAAGAACAAGAAAATTATATTTGTGCAAATTGTTTAAAAAAACCACCTTTTTTTGATAAAACTATCGCAATTTATCGTTATAATCCAACGATTGGCAAGGCAATTGGTCGATTTAAATATGGCGATCAAACTTTTTTAGCTAAAAAATTTGCCAAGATTTTGTTGTTAAAAGCTCATGATGAAATTGCTAATTGTGATATAATTTGCGCGGTGGCTTTACATCGAAGCAAGCTTAGAAAACGCAAGTTCAATCAAGCTTTGTTACTCGCTAAAAATTTGCAATCGAAGAAATTAATTTTTGATTTATTAATTCGTACAAAAAATCAAAAATCGCAAGTAAAACTTACGCAAAAACAACGCCTTAAAAATATTAAAAAAGCTTTTTTATTAAATCCAAAATATCAAAATTTGATAAAAAATAAACACATTATTTTAGTTGATGATGTTATCACCACCTCTTCAACCGCTAACTCTTGTGCCAAAGAATTAAAAAAATATGGCGCTAAAAAAATTACAATTTTGACGATCGCTAAAACAATTTTTTGAAATAAAAATTTAGAGTTTTATCCGCCATTTTTCGATTAAATAAGTTTCGATTAATTTGCGGTCGCCATCATTTAAATCTCTTGAATACATAATTATTTCAGCAATATAGCCTTTGAAATAAAAATAATTTGTGGTGTAAGCTTTGCCGATTGAGGAATTTGAATAGCTGGCAAGCGGAGTCGTTTGCGAAGAACTAGAAATTTTTTGACCTCCATTAGTATAACTTTCCTTGCCAAAATTTTTTCCAAAAGCAAAACTATGAACTCGCGGAATTGGACTGCCATAGGCGCTAATTGTATTTTCAATTTTGTTAGCACCTAAGTGAGAATGAGTAATGGTGGTATTTAATGAATAACCTAAAATTAAATTATTACTCTCAGTTGATTCGGAGCCGGCAAGAAAAAAATTGTTGGTGACCGCTCCAGTTCTTGCTTCGACAACAAAAATTGTGTAATCGGCATTAACTAAAAAATTGCCATTATAAGAAAAAAAATCATCGACCCCGTCGAACAACAAAGCGGGAAGACCATTAATTCCGTCTTGCACATAAAGCGGTTGCCAGCCTGAAGTAGCTTGCGAAGCGTGATTTTTGTAAGTAGAATTTAATGTCGTTGGATTCAAATCATTCCATCTTCCGATTGCTTGTTTATTCGCAGGATTTTCTACATTAACAAAACTTGTCGTTCCCGTCGCCAAAGATTCTTTTGAAGTGGTTTCGAGCCATAATTCTAAATTATCGATTGCGTTAATTGGAGATTTGTCGGTTAATGATCTTGCCGTTGCCAGCCTCATATCGTAAACCATGTCGATGCCCTTAGAAATTCCAGCGATCAATATTCCGACAATCAAAATTACCATCGAAATTTCAATCAAAGAAAAGGCTTTTTTAAAATTATTTTTCATGATTTTTATTTATTTTTCCTTTAAGGAAATTATTTTCCCCTCACAAGATTATTTTCCCCTCACGAGATTATTTTCCCCTCACGAGATTATTTTCCCCTCACCCTAACCCACTCCCCGCTTACGGGGAGAGGGGATAAAGGCAATTTTTTTTCAAAGAATATATTAAAAACTTTTTAAATTTTTGTATTTAATTAAAAAGACGACCCTTCCAATCCCCTCTCCCCGCCTGCTGGGAGAGGGTTAGGGTGAGGGGTTATTTTTCTTTAAAAAATTTATAAATTTTTAGTTTAAAAACAAAATCAAGAAATCGTCTTTTTTTGAAATTTTTTCATTTCAATTTTTACATAATCTAAAGCC
>CAIOKL010000246.1 GCA_903858915.1 uncultured Alphaproteobacteria bacterium
AGGATTTTTTCTTGAATTATCGTCACCAATTTTAATCCTTTCTAAAGCAAACTCAACGCCAGAAACATCTTCAATAACATCTTGCAAAGTATTTTTCATTAATTTTTTTATACAAAAATAATCTTCAATTTTGCAATTACCCAAACCGATCCCCAAAAAATTTTTACCATCACGAAAATTAAATGCATCTAAAAGAGTTACAAATAAAGGAAAATTTTTCGTAAAATCATCAGCTAATTCATTGTGTTTCAAGGGGACCGCCACTTTTTGAAAATTACCTTCCAAAGAATAATAAAAAATATTCATCGCCATTTTTAAATCATTTTTATCGTCACCGGCTTGCTCCAAAAAACGCGAAATTAAAGTAAAAAAATTATCACAATGTTTTGAAATTTTTACCCTGAACTCATCAGAAATTTCATCTTTAGATTTTTTTTTATAACTATCCGCTATTTTAACGATTTTATTTGTGGCATTATATTCGATGGCATTGTAAGTCATTTATAAAATAATTTTTTCAACTAAAAAATCTTTAAATAAAAATTCAACTTTTTGTGAATTCGTAACATTAAGTAAATCTTCGCTAACGCTAGACAAATCAAGCTTCGAAGCAATTTCTAAAACTGCAATCGGCACTTTCATTGACAGATTTTTTTCGGATTTAAATTTTCTTACTTCAAAAATAATTGCCAATAATTCCGCTCCGATTTTTTCAAATTTTTCGTCATTAATGGTATTTAAATTTTCAGGAAGTTGCGCAAAATTACCGCGAGCGTGAATTGATTTTTTTTGCATAAATTCATCCGCAAAAATTGTGGAATAAATTTCTTCGGTGATGTGCGGAATGAAAGGCGCCAAGAGTTTTAAAATATTTTTCAAACACAAACTCAAAGTTGCAACCGCACTTAATTGTTTGGCAATAATTTGTTGTTTTTGTGAGGCGTTAAGCTCAACTCCCGCAATCTTTTCGGCTGATAAACCGTAAGAACGAACTTTGCAAATTTCTAAATAATTATCGCAAAAATCTTTCCAAAAAAACTCTTCGACGACTTCGCGCGCTCGCGCATATTCAAAAATTTCAAATTGTTTTTGATAATTTTCTATGACATTTTTTAAACGCGAAAGAATCCAGATATCCGTAGTCTCGGTGACTAATTGAGATAATTTTTCATCATGATTTTTGGCGGAATTTTTTGTGGCGGATTCGTTAAAATATTCTTCTAAAACTGCAAAATGTTGCGAACAAAATTTCGCCGAATTAAATAATTTGGTAATTAATTTTTGCCCAATTTTAAAAATATCTTCGCTATAAGCGATATCAGCTCCGAGATTAGAGGCTGAAGCCCAATAACGCACAACATCGGCGGATTTTTCGATGATCAAAGCCGTCGGCGTTACGACATTGCCTTTCGATTTACTCATTTTAGTTTTGTCGGAAGCCAAGCACCAACCCGAAATCATTAAATTTTTCCACGGAATCGAAATTTCGCTATTAAAATTTTCTTGCAATTGCGTTGAGCCATCAGCGTTTTTTTCAAAGTTTCCGTCGGCATTTTTGACTGGATTCAAACTATGCAAATAGGCTTTGGTGATGGTATAAAACGCCCAAGTGCGAATGATTTCGTGAGCCTGCGGACGCATATCGGCGGGGAATAATTTTTCGTGTCGCTCTTTGCTTTTTTCATCAAAATAAGTTTCATCGGAAATGCCTTTGCTCGAAAGCTGTGGTGAAATTGACGAAGTCGCCCAAGTGTCCATGATGTCGGTTTCAGCAACCACTTCATCGCGCAAATATCCTTCTGGCAAATCAATAAATGGATCGCATGGCAGTTGACTCAAAGACGCCACCAAAATTTTTCCCTTCTCACCTTCCCTTTGAGAATACCACACCGGAAATTTCACTCCGAAAAATCTTTGGCGACTAATACACCAATCCCACGAAAGCCCGTCAATCCATTGTTCAATGCGGACGCGCATATATTCGGGATACCAATTACACTCGCTTGCTTTTCGCTTTAATTGCTCTTTTTTATCAAGAATTTTAATGAACCATTGCGGTTTACTAATAATTTCAATCGGCACGCCTGAACGCTCGGCACATTTTACGGGACGAGTGATTTTTTGTGA
>CAIOKL010000247.1 GCA_903858915.1 uncultured Alphaproteobacteria bacterium
CATCAGACCAGTTATCGCAATAGCCAATGGAAGCAAAAATGATCCATTAAAAACCACATAAAATAAATGACTTAAATAACTAAATGCACCAATCGCTCCAAAGATAAAAAATATTTTTCTGCGTAAATAAATTGAAGAAATAATAAAGAGAATATTTAAGATAAAATAATTAAACTCTAAAAAAATATTTAGCGTTAGAACGCCCCACATCGACATTATTCCAAACAAATATCCCCAAAAAGCAAAATCAACTTCTTTGTATTTTTTGTCGATAAAATAAGATATGACTAAAACAATGCATCCATAAATATAAGAAATAACTTTTTGCTCTTCAAAAGTAATTTTTCTATCAAAAATTAATGATGCGATCGTTATTAATGACAGCCACACGCTTAAAAAAAATGGAAATGCTATAAAAGCAAATTTATAAAATCTTAAAGCCAAAAGAGAGCTAATAATCGCGCCTAATTCTAAATAAATTAACTTATTTACACCCGTATATAATTGAAAACCGTAAATAAATAATGGCGTAAAGCATACCGCCAAAGAAATCAATATTCCCGCCGGAATTTTTAAATCTTTTTTATTCCACAAATTATTTCCAATTATTAAGCAAATTACTGCAAAGAAAAATGATAAAAACATTATTGCCAAACCACCACTCGCCCAGAACTCTTTAAAAAACCACAACATCGAAGCTAGAATTAAAACTCCGCCGGAGCCATATAAAATATGCAATAATTGAAATTTGGGTTGATCAAATTTTGACGATTCAAAATAATCCCACAATTCATTCGCCTGATTTTGGTTAATAATATTTTTTTCAACGGCGGAAAATAAGTCTGATTTAATAATTTTCATATTAATAATATTTTAATTGTTATGTCGTTTTTAGTTAAAAAAGCTAAATATTTTTCACTAATCATTGTTCGTTAATTAAGTTAATTATAAGTTTTATCATCAATTCTTTTTCTTTTGGATTGCTTTGTGCGACCAGTAACGCCAAAGCCACAAGCCCATTATCATTAATTTTTAATTCGCCAGATTTTTTTAAAGAATGTTTATTTTTTGCAAGAAACCAGATAAATAAAAATGCTCCGATTCTTTTATTGCCGTCAGAAAATGGATGATTTTTTATCACGAAATAAAGTAGGTGCGAAGCCTGCTCTTCAATGCTTTTGTAAAGATATTCACCGCCAAAACTTTGCGTAATATTTCCTAAAATTCCCACAAAACTTTGATCTTTTTGATTGCCAAAAAGTTCGCTTGCTTCCTTCTTTTTTATCAATTGTTTTTTAAGTTCGGTAATCGCTTCGCAAGCTTCTTCGTAAGCAATTTCATAAGTGATATTTTTATCTAATTTTTGCAAATTTAGCGAATCAGAATCAAACTGATTTAATAAAATAAAACTTTGAGTGTAATTAGTGATGATGCTTAAAAAGCCTTTGCTTTCAAGGGATGAGAGCTCTTTTAATTCGACCGAATCTTGAATTAATTTGATAGTTTTTCGAAGTTCAATGAGATTTTCTTGATATTCCTTAACGCGTTTTTCATTGACGGCAAAGCCTTTTATTAAATAATCTCTGAGCCTTTCAGTTGTCCAAATTCTAAACTGTGTTGCTTTCGAAGAATTAACTCGATAACCCACCGAAATAATCATATCAAGATTATAAAAATCTACCTTTCTAGCAACCTCTCTTTTTCCTTCTTTTTGAACTATTTCCAAAATGGAAATAGTTGCTTCGGGCCTTAATTCACCTTCATTAATGATATTATTAATATGTTTGTTGATAGCAGGAATTTTCGTTCCAAAAACTTCGGCAATTTGCTTTTGATTCATCCAAAAAGTTTCATTATCAAACTGCACCTCGATTTCAG
>CAIOKL010000248.1 GCA_903858915.1 uncultured Alphaproteobacteria bacterium
AAACTCCGCTCATTTTAATTAAAATTTTTCAAGTTAAAGTTTTGATAATTTTATTTTACGAAAAATTAATAAAATAGGCGTATTTTAATTTTTATTTTAAACAATTTTTTTAATTAAAAAAATTTTATGAAAACAAAAAAGAATTCAAAAAAAATTCAAGAAAAAAAAGCTTCAAAAAAGCCTCTTAAAACCCCTTTATCCAAGGTAAAAAAAACAAATAAAACCGTTATTTCAAAAAAACCGATTGAAAAAAAGTCAAAAAAAATTATAAAGAAAGATCCCAAAAAAAACACTAACAAAATCAACAAAAATCTAGCTTCTAAAGCAAAATTGGTTAAAGAAAATTCGAACAAAATTACCAAAAAAAATGTTTCGAAAACTAAACCTATCAAAGAAATTAAGCAAAAAACTGTTAAAGAAAAAATTTCCAAAAATAAAATTGTTGCTAAAAAAGATAATGTTCAAAAAATAACCAAAAAAGTTGAAGAAAAAATCATCGAAAAAAATAAAAAAATCAACATTCCAAGCAAGAAAAAACCCACCGAACCCAAGCAAAATAATTATTCAATAAATAGTCATGTGGTTTATCCTTCGCACGGTGTCGGACAAATTATCAACATTGAAAACACCATTGTAATGCAACAGCATATCAGTTGTTATTTGATTTACTTCGACAAAGAAAGATTAACCATAAAAATTCCCACAAATAAAGTTGAAAAATTTGGTATTCGCCCTTTGGTTTCTAAAGAGCAAATGAATGAAGTATTTTCGATTTTAAGAAGTGGTGTGAAGAAAATGAAAGGCATGTGGTCAAGACGCGCCCAAGAATATGAAACAAAAATCAATTCTGGCGACATAATTATGCTTGCCGAAGTTTTGAGAGACTTAACTCGCGACATCGAAGATAGCGAAAGATCTTACAGCGAAAGAATAATTTATGAAACTGCAATTTTTCGTTTAGCTTGCGAATATGCGGCGATCTACGGAATTCCATTTGAAACCGCTCGCGATAAAATCACCTTAACCGCCAAAGACAAACTTGAATCCGAATCAAAATCTTCAACAAAAGATGATGATTTCGACGATTTTGATAAAATCAAAAAATCCGAAGATCCCGAAGAAGAAGAGGAAGAAGACGAAGAGGAAGAAGAGGAAGATGATTTTAATTACGAATATAATGAAGATGATGATTTTGACGATGATGACGATAAACCGCGCAAAAAAAAGAAATAATTATGACAAAAATTCTTCAGCTCGAAAAGGTTACTAAAAATTTTGTTCAGGCTGGACAAACAATTGAGATCATTAAAAATGCCGATTTTTCAATAAAATCTTCGGAATTTTTAAGCTTAATTGGTCCATCTGGCTCAGGAAAAACTACCCTTTTACAAATCTGCGGAATGCTTGATAATCCATCATCGGGAGCCGTTATTATCAATGGCCACAATATGGCAAAAGCTAATGACGAAAAACGCACCAAAATACGCAAATTAAATATTGGCTTTGTTTATCAATTTCATCATTTATTGCCAGAATTTTCAGCATTAGAAAATGTAGCTTTGCCTCTTCTTATTCAAGGAGTTAATACAATTGATGCTTATAAAAAAGCTCGTGAAACTTTAGGTGAAGTTGAGCTTCAAGATCGCCTCGATTTTAAACCTTCGCAACTTTCGGGCGGACAACAACAAAGAGTCGCGATTGCTCGCGCCATAGTTTCAAAACCAAAATTAATTTTAGCCGATGAACCCACCGGGAATCTTGATCACGAGCTATCCGAAAAAATATTTGACCTTCTAAAAGATTTAACAAAAAGACATCACATCGCTTGTTTGATCGTCACTCACAATCTCGAACTTGCCAAAAAAACTGATCAAATTTTACGAATTAAAAATGGCATTATCGAAGCTTAAATATCCGAACAAGCGCTGAATTTTCTTTTGCTAATCAAGTCGGATTTAATTAAAGAACAATCTAAAATCGAATCAAAGAAATAATTGGGATTTAGTATTTTATCTTGATTTTTCTTAGCCTTCATCAACTTTGAGTTATAATACTTATTTTTCTGCAACTTCTCACTAAAATAAATAAACATTGGGACATTGTGCGCCACATCTTCAGCCCTGTCGCCACCTCCATTTGCAAAAATTCCACCCTCACCCAAAAATGATCCGTGATCAGAAATATAAAATAAAATTGCGTTTGATTTATCGATTGTTTTTATTATTTCATTTAAAAAATAATCGGTGTAAAAAACCGTATTATCAAAGCCATTTTTTATTTGTTCCGCGGTGCAAATTTTTGGATTTTTTCCACATTGATCGCCATATTTTTTAAATTCCGCAGGGAATCTTTCAAAATGATGAGTGTGACTCCCGAAGCTATGTAAAAAAATAAAATTCTTGCTTTTATCTTGCATCGCCTTTGAAAAATAAGGCAACAAATCTGCATCATAAAGATTTTCTTTGTTTGGAAAATCAATTTTAATTCGATCGCGGAATAAGTAATTATCGGCTTCCATTGCCATAATATTAAGCATTTCAGTACCAAATTGTTTGGAGCTTTGCATCGAATACCAATGAGTTTTGAAACCCAAATTCTTCATTAAATCGATTAAACTTTTTTCACTCGGAATATCTTGGAATTCCGAATTCAAGCGGTGAGAAAGCAAGTCCGTAACTGCTGGGGTCGTAATCGTATAAAAAGACTGAGAGCGAAATTTTAACAAATTATTTATTTTGGCCAAATTCGGCGTTGTTTGGCGATCATAACCAAAAACTTGTAAATGATCCGACCTTAGAGACTCGCCCATCACCACCACAATTTTAAGCTCATCTTCTTTGTCATTAATTTTATCTTCATAATTAAATTTATAAAAATTAGTTAATGATTGACGATTTTTTGTAACCTTTTGAGCGCTTTTAAATCGAGTGTAATAACGGCATGAAGCGCAAATATAATTTGAGGGAGAAAGTGCATTTATAGAAAAATTAGCAACATATTTTGGTGAAATTAAAAATAAAATTAATACCGTAATTGCAATATAAAAAAGTAATAAAATTTTTTTAACAAAAACAACTTTTTGTAATTTTATCGAGAATAATATTATCGACGGGATTATGGTTAAAAATAAAAAATACAAAAATAAATTGTAATCAGTTGCATCGGCAATATGACCTACACTATCTAGGGCATTTGATATCATTACCTCATCTAAAACATAACCATATTTATTTTTGATATAAATATTAATCGTTGAAAAAAACAACAAAATTATGATTAATATTTTTAGTATTTTGTGAGAAATACTGAAGATTAAAAAAATGGCAAAGCACAACAAATAAATTAAAAAAAATGAT
>CAIOKL010000249.1 GCA_903858915.1 uncultured Alphaproteobacteria bacterium
TCAGGATTTAGTTTCTTGGTTGCAATCAGGTTTTTCTTGTCCTCGCCTTTTTTCAGTCTGCGTTTTTAGTTTCGATAGCCGTGAGCCTAATATTTTCAATGATTTGAGGATTTTTTTGATAATATTCAATCACTTGTTTTTCTTGCCCCGGAAATCTTGCTAAAACTTTAGCAATTTCTTTGTCAAAATCTTCTTTGCTTAACTCAATTTTATTTTGTTCGCAAATTTTTGATAAAATAATGCCACAACGAATCATCTTTTTAGCTAACTCTTCTTTGGCTTCGCGAGCTTTTTCTTTTTCTTTATCATTTTTAAATTTTTGTGGATTAGTTTTTAATTCTTCCTCAATTTCGCGCCACATAATATTGGTTTGCTCTTCGACCATTCCTGCCGGTAAATCGAAATCATATTTTTTATTCAAAAACTCGAAAAGCTCGATTTTAAAGGCGTCGAAGGTCATATCTTCGTTGCGTTTTTCTAATTCTTTTTTAAGATTTTCTTCAAAAACTTTTTTGCTTTCAAGTCCAAAACTTTCTTTTACAAATTCATCGGTAATTTCAGGTAATTTTGCGACTAAAATTTCATTAATTTTAACTTCAAATTCCGCTGGTTTTCCGGCTAAATTTTCAACGCGATAATCTTTCGGAAATTTAACTTTAACCGTTAATTCGTCGCCAGCTTTTTTGCCAACTAATTGCTCTTCGAAATCATCAATAAAACTTTTTGAACCGAGTTCTAATTGATAATCTTTAGCGCTTCCGCCATCAAATTCTTTTTTGTCAACTTTGCCAACATAATCAATTTTCACTGCGTCTTGAAGCTTGGCTTTGTAGCCCGCATCTTGTTTTTCCCAAGTGCAGAAATATTTAGCAAATTTTTTGAATTCTTCACCTAATTCACTATCGGCGATTTCGATTTCTTTTTTAACAACTTTAACTTTTTTGATGTCGATTTCGGGAACTTCGGGGAATAATTCCATAATTAAATTAACCTCAATATCTTGACCCATTTCGATTTTTTTGAGATCAACTTTTGGTTGAAGAGCGAGTTTAATTTTATTATCGGCAACGATTTTTTTGATATTTTCAGAAATTAATTTTTCGACTTCGTCAATCATGATTGCCGATCCGTGTTTATCCTTGATAACACTGGCCGGAACCTGTCCTTTACGAAAACCATTTAGGTTAAAAGTGCCTTTAATTTTTTCGATATATTCATCAATTTTTTTATTAACCAATTCTTTTGGCAAAATTAATTCAAAATCTTTTCTCAATTTTTTGTCATGAGTGTTTTTAATTCTAGCTTCCATTTTAATGTTTGTTGTGTTGATAATAAATCCCGCAAATAAATTGCTTAATTTTAATTATGAAAAGGGATTTTGTTAATAAAATTGTAATGACTAAATTTAATTTCACAAAATATTTTTTATAAAAATATTTAGCTTTTGCAATTTTTTTTTGACCAAATTCTATCTAAAAAATAAAACCAAAAACCATTAATTATTGGCTCAATGATTGCGTCTAAGGTCGCCAATTCGAAACTGGCATTGGTGATTATTTTATTACAAGTTAAGGCGATTAAAATATGTCCACAAGTATAGATTACCGCGCGCATTATACTGCCCCGAACCGTTATTTCTCCAAGCTTTGCGAGTGGTGAGTTTTTTAAGATTTTCATGTTATTTTTATTATGTTTTTTTCAATTAAACTCAGCTTAAAACTATATTTATGTTTGAAAATTTAGTTAAATCAAGAAATTGTTTTTTGGAAATTTTTATTTTGGGTCGAAACCGTTTATTATCTAAGTTTTTTTGACCCCTCTCGATTCTATGAACTTAACTACCGTTAAGTTCATAGAATCTGCTCTCCCTCAAGGGCTTATGCCCCTACAATTTTCTACAAGCTCGGAAGTGCTTCAGGCTGTAGCTCCCCCCTTGAGGGGGAGCAGGCGAGCGATTGCAACGGTAGTTGCACATCGGGAGCCGTGGGGGGTCAGAAAAGCTTATATAATCAACTCTCTCGAACCAAAGA
>CAIOKL010000250.1 GCA_903858915.1 uncultured Alphaproteobacteria bacterium
AGCAAAATGGTTTAATGAGCAGCAAAGAACAAACTGATATATTCCAGATTGATGATATGTGCCCGATACCAAATTGCAGCTTATTTTTACTTTTTTCGACCCTTCTTTCCATTTGCCTTTTTGCAATATTTATTTATAAAAAGATCAAATCTCAAACAAAGCTAAAAATTTTCGTTCAATTAAAAGCCATAAATTTGCGAAATGAAGAGGATAAAGTTTTTGACAAAAAAAATAATAGAATTGATGATTTTACTAGTGAAAATCTAGTATTAGAAGCAGAAACAAAATTTAGCTTTCGAGAAACACAAAAATTTCATAATGAGAGCATCGCTCCTCAGGATAATAAAAAAAATATGTTGAAAGACTTGAAAGAAGACATAATCACAAACGCTGAATATTTAAATTATATTAACGATTCCTCTAAAAAAGACGAAATTAGTCATTTAAATGAAAAATTACAGCCAAAAACTTACGAAGATTTAGTTGAAGAAAAAACTCAAAAATTTAGCGATAAAGGTGAAAGCGGATCATGGCTTGGAATCACCGACAAATATTGGCTGAGCTCAATAATCCCTGATAAAAAAATCGCTTTCGAAGCTAATTATTCTCATAATTACAAAAATCAAAATAATTTTTATAATGTTGATTTTATCGGACAAGAATTTCAAATTGCTAGCAATGATGAGTTAAGCCTTGAGCATCATCTTTTCGCGGGCGCTAAAAAAGTTAAAATTTTAGACGATTATAGTAAAAAACTTGACCTAAAATTATTCGATCGCGCCATTGATTTTGGTTGGTTTTATTTTTTAACCAAACCATTTTTTTTCGTAATTGAATTCTTGTACAAAATTTTTGGGAATTTTGGTTTGGCGATTTTGGGAATGACCGTTATTGTTAAATTGGCGCTCTTCCCGATGGCAAACAAATCTTATTCGGCGATTGCTAAATTGAAAAAAATTCAACCTAAAATTGAGGCGCTTCGCGAAAAACACAAAGATGATAAACTTACTCTCAATCGCGAAATAATGGAGTTTTACAAACGCGAAAAAATTAATCCGGCGGCGGGTTGTTTGCCAATTTTAATTCAAATTCCAGTATTTTTTGCGCTTTATAAAGTTTTTTATGTGACTCTCGACATGCGTCATTCGCCATTTTTCGGCTGGATCAAAGATTTATCGGCGCCAGATCCAACCACAATTTTAAATCTTTTCGGATTGTTGCCGTTTGAAGTTTCTTCAAGTTTTAGTTTGGGAATTTGGCCAATTTTGATGGGCGCTACGATGGTTATTCAACAAAAACTTAGCCCACCTCCGGCCGATCCGACGCAAGCTAAAATTTTGAAATTTATGCCTTATGGATTAACAATTGTTTTGGCAACATTTCCGGCGGGACTAGTTATTTACTGGACTTGGAGCAATAGTTTATCGATTCTTCAACAAATTTATATTAATCGAAAATACCAAAAATAATTTCAACTTTCTTGGTAATTCAATAATTTTTAAAGTGGATTTTACATTCCAAATCCACTTTAAAATTAATCATAATAAAATCATTTCAACATACTAAAACAAAAAATCTTCCTAAATTTTTTAAATGAATTTTGTAACGCAAAAAAACAGCTTTTGAACTTAAGTAATTTAAAAAAATATTTTGCTTAAATTAAATTTTTTAATTGAAATTTATAGTGCGAGAAGGGGGTTTTGGTGCTAAAAATCTTGAATAGAAATCAAGATTTAATGCGGATTTTAATTTTGAAAATCAAAAATTTATTTCGAAAAAATTAGACAATAATTAATCGACAAATCTTCGCTAAAAGACCATTCATCTTTAATTAAATTGTAAGAAAATCCTTGAATTTTTTTGAGTTGAATTTGTTGATTTTGAGCAATATTTTCAATTTCCGAAGGCTTTAAGAACTTGCGCCAGTCGTGGGTTCCAATTGGTAACCAACGCAAAATATATTCGACTCCAAATTTTGCCATTAAAAGTGATTTGGTGGTGCGATTTAAAGTGGCGATAAAAAGTAAGCCATTGGGTTTGACAAGTTGCGAACAGGCTTGAATAAATTTTTCAACATCCGCGACATGTTCAATGATTTCTAGAGCTAAAACCACATCAAATTGTTGATTTTGTTGAGCCAAATCTTCGGCGCTGGTGCATTGATAATTAATTTTTAAACCAGATTTTTCCCCGTGAATTTGTGCAACGGCAATGTTTTTTTGCGAAGCGTCGATGGCGTGCAAATCGGCTCCGAGGCGCGAAATTGGTTCAGCGATTAAGCCTCCACCACAGCCAATATCAAGGATTTTCAGACCCTCAAATGGCGTTAATAATTTTTCATCGCGAGAAAAAAATTTACAAATTTCTTGTTTAAAAAATTTTAAACGAATTGGATTGAATTTGTGTAAAGGCTTGAACTTACCTTTTTCATCCCACCATTCATCGGCAATTTTTGAAAATTTTTCAACTTCATTTTCATCGATTGTGGTCATAAATTATTTTTTCTTTGGTTTGCTATTAGAAGAACTGCTGGGCAGTTTTTCGAGGTCAATTTTTTCAAAATTTTCGATGTCGCGCATCCAATCTTGCTTAACTTTTACAAATAAAAATAAATGGACTTTTGCGCCGGCGATTTCAGCAATATCAAGCCTCGAATCTTGTCCAAGTTTTTTAATCATCTCACCTTTTTTGCCGACAATAATTGATTTTTGACTTTCTTTTAATACAAAAATTGTTTGATGAATTTTGATTTCACCATTATTTAAAATTTCATAACTATCAGTTTTTACGGCGATTGAATAAGGTAATTCTTTATGAAGATTTAAAAATAATTTTTCACGCGTAATTTCGCTGGCGATGAAACGCATTGGGGCGTCGGTGATTTGCTCTTCATCGTAAATCCAGGTGGGATTTTGACATTTTTCACATAAGAATTTTTTAAGTTTTTCAACGCCTTCATTTTGTAAAGCCGAAATTGGAATAATATCGATGAAGCCAAGATTAGAAAGGATGGCGAAGGTTTCAAGCATTTTCGATTTTTTTACCAAATCAATTTTATTAATCACGATTGTGATTGGTAAATCTTCTTTTTTTAAATCATTTAAAATGCGTAAATTTTCTTGATTGGCACCGCTTTCAGCGTCAATTATAAAGCAAATTTGATCAGCCTCGCGAAGAGCTTGCCAAGCCGATTTAACAATAACTCTTTCCAAAATTTTATCGTCGCGCGGAATAAAAATTCCGGGAGTATCGATTAAAATAATTTGCGTTTCATTTTCGATTGCGATGGCTCGAATCGAGTTGCGCGTGGTTTGCACTTTCGGCGATACGATTGTTAATTTTTGTCCCAAAAGCGCGTTAGTTAGCGTTGATTTTCCAGCATTCGGAGCCCCGACTATAGCGATTATTCCGTGTTTTTTTAAATTTTCGTCAATCATTTATTTTTGAATTGAATTAGCTAGTTCATGAGCAATGGTAAAAGCCATTTCAATACTTTGCGATGAGTTTAAGCGTGGATCGCAATGCGTATGATAACGATCGCTTAAATTTAGTTCAGAAATTTGTTGATTACCGCCGAGACATTCGGTGACGTCTTGCCCAGTAAGC
>CAIOKL010000251.1 GCA_903858915.1 uncultured Alphaproteobacteria bacterium
AGTGGGGAGAGGGAATTCGATGGATTAATTTTTTGTGGTAAATAAAAAATCGCTTCCGTTATCCCCTCTCCCCACAAGTGGGGAGAGGGAATTCGATGGATTAATTTTTTGTGGTAAATAAGACAATTAATCTAAATTTGCTTTAACAAATTTAAGAGGATTGCATCTGAGCTTTGAAGCCATAGATCTTGGCTCCGTAAATCAATTTTATTGTTAAAATGGCGATTAAAAACTCGAACTAACATTTGCATTTCTTCATCAAAAATTTGATTAATATTTGTAACTTTATAACCAAAATCTTGAAGATTTTTTTTAATTTTTTCAATTTGTAAATTTTGGTCTCCGGCCTCGAATATCAAAGCTTCTTCACTAGATTTAAGAAATAATTTTGGATATAATCCAATATTATTTTTTGCCAATAATTCCCAATCAAATAAATGCGAAGGATCTTGTTTGCGATCAAGTAAACCGCTTGTCGAATTATAAGCGATATCGGAATGACCCAAAACATATCTACTTTGAATATTATATTTATTGATTAAATAACTTGCCAAATCAACGCCGGCAAGCATTTGCTCCTGAGAAAAATTATTTGAAAATGGGTCGGAATTAATAAATTCAATGCCAATTGAATTCATGTTTAAACCCTCAAAACCATTCCAACAACTCACTCCAGCGTGAAAAGCAATATCATTTTCTTCGACCAATTGTACAATTTTACCACTTTTATCAATCAAAAAATGCGCACTCACTTCATGATATTCGAGCGCTTCGATAGTTTGCGCAATTGAATTTGCTTGCAAATGATGCATGATTAAAAAGTCGATTTGCCTATGCCCCTCATGCTTTCTATAACAATTTTTTAAAATATTTTCTTGAAGGATTTCAAATGTGTTCATAAACAATTTTTGACAAATAAAAATTTAAAAAGTAATTTGTTGTTAGGTGAAATTGATTTAACTTTTAACATTTTAAAATTAATTATGTCAAACAAAAAGAATTCGCAAAATAGCGTTGATACTTCAAAAATCTCTTCAAAAGCAGATAACAAAACTCAAAAAGAAATCGAAGCATTAAATTTTCATATTCAGGGACAGCCTGGAAAAGTTGCTATGCACGCAACTAAACCACTCAATACCCAACGCGAACTCGCCCTCGCCTACTCTCCCGGCGTCGCGGTTCCATGTTTAGAAATTCAAAAAAATCCAGATTTAGCTTACGATTATACTTCAAAAGGTAATTATGTTGCGGTTATTTCTAACGGCACGGCGGTTCTCGGACTTGGTAATCTTGGCGCCCTCGCCGGCAAACCAGTTATGGAAGGTAAATCAGTTTTATTCAAACGGTTTGCCGATATAGATTCAGTCGATATCGAAGTTGATACTGAAAATGTCGAAGAATTTATTAACGCCGTGAGATATCTCGGTCCAAGCTGGGGCGGGATTAATCTTGAAGACATTAAAGCACCCGAATGCTTTATCATTGAAAGCAAACTTCGTGAAATTATGGATATTCCCGTTTTCCACGATGATCAACACGGCACCGCCATTATTTCCGCGGCCGGAATTCTCAATGTTTTACATTTATCGGGCAAAAAATTTAACGAAATAAAAGTTGTCGTGAACGGAGCCGGCGCGGCCGGAATCGCTTGTTTAGAGCTTCTAAAAGCCATGGGTTTACCTCATGAAAGCGCACTTTTATGCGATACCAAAGGCGTAATTTACAAAGGTCGAACAGACGGAATGAATCAATGGAAATCGGCTCACGCCGTCGAAACTAAAGCGCGCACTTTAGCCGAAGCGATGAAAGGTGCGGATGTGTTTTTGGGTCTTTCAGTTAAAGGGGCGGTAACTAAAGATATGGTTAAATCGATGGCGAAAAATCCGGTCATTTTTGCCATGGCAAATCCCGATCCAGAAATTTTGCCCGAAGAAGTTCACGAAGCACGAAGTGATGCAATTGTCGCAACGGGTCGCAGTGATTATGAAAACCAAGTTAACAATGTAATGGGCTTCCCATATATTTTCCGCGGAGCGCTTGATGTCAGAGCCTCAACCATCAATGAAGAAATGAAAATTGCCGCGGTAAAAGCCATCGCTGAGATCGCTCGTCAACCAGTTCCAGACGAAGTTATCAAAGCTTACGGTGGTCGTGAAATGAAATTCGGTAAGCATTATATCATCCCTACCCCATTTGATTCGCGATTGATTTACACAGTTCCGGTTGCGGTGGCAAAGGCTGCGGTTGAAAGTGGCGTCGCTAGAAAACCAATTAAAGATTGGGACGCTTACACCAAACAACTTCAAGCGCGTCACGATCCTTCCGTTAACAGCTTAAGCTTGATTTTTGAAAAATTAAAAAGATCCCCGAAAAATGTTATTTTCGCCGAAGGTGAACAGCCAGAAGTTATTAAAGTGGCCAGCATGTGGCGCGATAACAAATATGGTAAACCAATTTTAATCGGAAAAAAAGAGCGAATTCTTGAAAAAATGCAAGAATTAAATATTGATGAAAAAGGCATTGAGATCTACAACTCCGCCATTTCAGGTGAAAACAATAAATATATCGATTATCTTTATTCGAAATTGCAACGCAAAGGCGTTCTTCTTTCGGATTGTGCGCGCATGATTAAAACTGATCGCAATATTTTTGCCGGCTCAATGCTCGCTTGTGGTCATGGAGATCTACTTGTAACTGGCTTAACAAGAGGATATAGCAAATCTTTGAAAGATGTTTGGCAAGTAATCAAAAACAAAAAAGATCACATCGTTATGGGTGTCTCAATGATTATTTCCAAAGGTCGCACGATTTTCATTTCCGACACCGCTTGCTCAGAATTATCTTCCTCAGAACATTTGGTGAGCATTGCAATTCAAACTGCTAAAAAAGTTCGCAAAATGGGTTATGAACCAAAAGTTGCGTTCTTGTCATTTTCAAATTTTGGTAGCGCTTTGAAAAATGAGTCAAGTCGCATGAAACATGCAGTTGAAATACTCGACGGCATGAAAGTTGATTTCGAATATGACGGCGAAATGACCGCCGATGTTGCTTTAAATCCTGAAAAAATGGCAAAATATCCATTTTGTCGATTGACCGGTCCAGCAAATATTTTAATTTGCCCAGGACTTCATTCGGCAAGTATCGCCACCAAACTTCTTGAAGAGGTTGGTAATTGCACGGTGATTGGACCAATTTTAGATGGCTTCGAAAAACCCGTTCAAATCGTTACGATGCAATCTTCGGTCAACGATATTCTTAACATGTCGGCCGTTGCCGCGGTTGATTCATCTAAATAAAATATTGTAAATTATGTCTTCACCAGCTCCAACTCAAATTCAACATAGCAATATCGGTGAAATGCTTCATGCCAACAATATAACTGCATCAGCACCCAACTCTAATCATGGAGGTGGCTTTGTTAGTAGTGGCGGTAAAAATGGCGGAATGGGAGGAAATATTGACGAAAACCTTAAATTTGGAGAGGGAATTAATATCTCAACGGCTAGTTTGGATTCAATGATTCCAAAAGGCGGAGTCTTTGAAGGTGAATTATTTTCATTTGCGGATGGAGCTTTAGCAATGGGAAAAATATCTTACGATGATTTTTTAAAAATTAAAAAAGAAAATTTTAAACTAGATGTTTCAGTTGCCAAAGAAACGGGATTTAGCTTAGGAGCAAACCTTGGATTTATTAGCGGTGGAGAAGGACAAGAACGATAAATTTTAAAAATAATTTATTCAAAATTTTAAATTATTTTCTTCTAAAATTGCAAATATTATAAAATGAAACCAGAACTAAAAACCGAAGATTCAGTAAAAAAAGATTCTGAAATTTTAAAAGAAAATTTAGAAATTGAAGATGCTTTAACAAAGCCCGAAGAAGATAACACTCGTTACGGCGACTGGGTTAAAAACGGTCGAACAATAGATTTTTAATTTTTTATTACAAAAATTTCATGCAATTTTATTTCTAAAATTGACCATTCTAAATTTAAATAATACTAAAATTAAACGATCAATTTTAATTTAAGAATCAAATTAATGATAAAATTTTTAAAATATTTTTTAACATTCATTCTTATGAGCTTTCTCTCTTCATGCTTTTTATTTTCTGAGTCGGGATACTACAAAGGAAACACTTCAGACCATTTTGATGGCAAGAGATTTTTCAATCCAAATAGCGAAGATCCTCTTAAAAAAAACTTCATGTCTTATTACAAAGCGAAGGCAAAATATGAAGCCGAAAATGGCAAATCTTTTTGGGTTAAAGATTTAATTGAAGTCAATAATTACAAACCACTAGAAAAAGTTAACAATAATAAAATCTCAACAACTTTTGTTGGTCATTCAACATTTTTATTACAATTTAACAATTTAAATATTTTAACCGATCCAATTTGGTCAAATCGCGCCAGCCCCGTTTCTTTTTTGGGTCCAAAAAGAGCCAAAAAAACAGGAATAAAATTTGCGGACTTACCAAAAATTGATATTGTTTTAATAAGCCATTCGCACTACGACCACTTGGATATACCAACCATAAAAAAACTTCGTGATTTTTCAAATCCACAAATTTTTGCCGGCCTTGGAATGTGTCATTATTTAAACAAAGTTAAAAATCTAAAAGTTAATTGCCAAGAAATGGATTGGAATCAAAAAATTGAATTTAATGAAAATCTTTCGATTAATTTTTTACGCGCCAAACATTGGTCGAAAAGGGCTTTTTGGGGATCGAACGCTACTCTTTGGGGCGCCTTTGCCCTTGAAACTAAACTTGGTAATATTTATTTCGCTGGCGATACGGGTTACGATTCACACTTTGCGGAGGCTGGGCAGAAATTCAAAAACTTTAAACTCGCCCTACTCCCAATTGGCGCTTATAAGCCACAAGATTTTATGATTCGTCATCACATCGATCCAGCTCATGCAATTCTTGCTCATAAGGAACTTAATTCCGAGAAATCAATCGCCATGCATTTTGAAACTTTTCAACTGGCTTCGGATAATTTTAAAGATGCCTCGGAGGATCTTAAAAAAAATCGCTTGGAGGCTAATTTAGAAAAAGATTTTTTAATCTTGGAAGTTGGCGAAAATAAAGAATTTTAACAAATAGATTTTATGGACAAGTCAACAATACCCAGCTCCATTCGCCATTATAACTACATCTCATTATTTTTATGACCTTTGTATAACCGCCCATAGAGCCAACATCATTGGGACATTGCGCATCAGCATATAAATATTGACCATAATATAAACTTCTTTTGGTAAATCCCGCGGTCACCATATCGTCCGAACCCTTACAAAATATTAAATTACTCGCTAAAAATTCACCCACAAAATCAATGCGGGTTTTATAAAAAACAATATCGTCAAAATTATCGCTTCCGAAAGAATTAACGATAAAAATATTGTCAAAAGTTGCGGTTGGAGGCGAAACAGAATTGTTAAATCCAGTTATTTGATTTTCTACTTCTTCGCTTTCGGTTGAAAGACTATTTTGCAAACCATTTTCCGCATTAAAACCGCCCAGACCATTTGCTCCAGCGCTTGACAAAGCAAATATCGCATTATCTGCCGAAATTGAAAAAGTGCCGTTGGCTTGTTTTTCTTTAGCGATAATTACATTTGCCATCGATGTAAAATCAACGGTTCCGAAGCTTGGACCGGGATCGGCCGTAGAACCAGTATTAATAAAATTATATGTAAAGCGTCGATCGATAATATAATTTAATTTATTTCCATAACCGTCTTCGGCATATTCAGAGCTTAAATTTAAAGCTTTTATCGGAACTCCTCCAAAAAATAAATTAGCATTTGTTGATGATTTATAAACCCCCGCCCCTTGGCATCCTACACCAGCCCCAACCTCTTCTCCATAGTTAGCATCACTTATCTTTGAAGTTAAAATTGAAGCCGGACATGGTAATCTTTTATTAACCATCAAGTAAGTTCCCATTGATTTGTAAATCTCGCTAATTCTTTGATTTGTTAATACATATTTTGCATCATTAATGCTTCCAGTTGCAAAAGAAAATACCCCCGCCATCAACAAAGAGATAATCAAAATGGTAATCGAAAGCTCGATTAAAGTGTAAGCTTTTTTATTATTTGGAGAGAGTTTTGTATTTTTAAATTTTATCATAGTGAGCAATTATTAGTGACCGATTTATCATTACCGCCATTGACGCCACATGTCCATAAGTAACCCCCTTGATATCCAGTATCACAAATTCCTGAACCAATTTCTCCCGGAGGACCCTTTTGCCCCAGCATTCCACTTTCTGAAGGAAATACACAATATGGCTTACAATTATTTGCAGAGATAGTTCCTACACCAGCGCTAGTGCATGACCAGCTATAACTTCCTTTAAAATCAACTTCACATTCACCATTGTCACCACCGGTGTTAGCATTCACAACTTTTGATTTCATTCCAGCGCTTCCGCCAATTGTGCATTTATTTATTATAACACCGGGGCAAGCTGCAATTAACGGATTCCAACTTCCAAAAGCATCGCATTTTATAGTTTTTTTAATCGATTCAGTTCCAAGTGGACAAGGATTCGAAGCCTCCAAAACTTGACCGTAATATTTACTAACTGCAGTAAAATCAACATCGATTATATCCTTTCCCTTGCAAGGGATAAGAGATTTTGCATTAAAATTATCAACAAAATCATTACGAGTTTTAAAAAGAATAATGTCATCAAAAACTTCTTCTGATTCAAAATTGCTATAAAATACTTTATTAAAATGCTCAGAATTGGATTTTATTAAATCAAACACATCATTTTCCAATTCTTCGGCATTACTTGAACGAGCATTTTGAATTCCATTATTTTTAAATGCACCAAAGCCATTTGCTCCAGAACTCTCGATAACAATTATTGCATCGCTATTAATAACAACCTCCCCGCCTTGATTTCGCTCCTTAATAGTTATAATATCCTTATAACCTGAAGTTCCGAAGCTTGGTAAAGAAAAAAAATTATCTGGCGCAGAAATAAAGTTAAAAGCAAAATTTTGATCTACAAAATAATTTAACTTATTACCAAAAGCATCTTCAGCAAAATCAGCGCCAAGATTTAAGTCATATATTGGCACCATTCCATACACTAAATTTAAAGAACCTGTCGCATTTGATGAATAAACTCCATTATCAACCCCACCTACAGAATAGTAGCATTCTTGCGATGAAGAACGAACTTCTTTGCCATAATTAACATCTCCGCGAGGCAATAAAATTGATGCCGGACACGGTAATCTTTTTTTTTGCATTAAAAAATTTCCCATAGATTCATAAACTACTTTCATTCTATCTCTAGTTACTTTTTCTTTAGCGCTATTAACCATTCCAGAAGATGAAAAAGTTCCAAACATTAACAAGGCTATGATTAAGATTACCACACTTAATTCAACCATTGTGAATGCTGTATTTTTTTTCTTAAAATCTTTAATCATTACCGACTGCTACATTTATTAATTTCAAACCAATTGCCAAATTTATCACAATATTTTTCAGGAATTTTTTTATATGGGAAACTGCAAGCCGATCCATAAATACTCTGACCATAATATGCACCTTTTCCGTCCGCATTGTTGCAAGCGACCAAATGGAATACATCAAAATCTTGAACGATTTGATTGCGCGTTTTGAAAAAAATCACATCATCAAAAATTTCACTATTTTGCGAATAATAAATAAAATTTTTATCGAAAGAGGAATTATAATCATTTTCCATTTCATCGGAATCTACTGATCGAGGATTTTGAGTTCGCGCATTGGCATTAAAGGCTCCGGATTTGTTCAATCCGTGACTAATAATTACTAAAATTGCATCTTGAGTTATTTCTCTTGAAATTGATGAAGGTTTTTCTGTGACGGTTATAGTTTGAGTATAAGGCTCTGTAGTTCCAAAGCCATAATTCATGGTTGTTATATCGCTTTGAAAACTTCTGGTAAATCTTTGATCAATTACATAAGAAATTTTACTTCCAAAATCATCTTCCGCCATACTCAAAGGCAAATTAAGTGTTTTCGCTGGGACCATTCCATAAAAAATATTAGGATTTGATGAATTTACATAAACTCCGCTTCCCGCCACACCAGTTCCGCAACCCGAACCATAACCCACGACAGGACCTACAAGATTTTCATATTCAACCGCATAAGAATTATCATTTTTTGCCAACTCAAGACTTGCGGGGCATGGCAATCTTTTATTTTCTAATAAATATTTTCCAAGAGCGCTGTAAATTTCTTTTATTTTATTTTGAGTGGAGATTTTTTTTGCTTTATTGAAAGAGCCGATTGTGATGGTTAAGCCTCCCGTCATCAAAACCGCAATAATTAAAATCACAATTGAAAGTTCGATAAGCGTATAAGCGGATTTTGGTTTTGATATTTGATTACGCACCACAATTTTTAGACTTTATATTTTTAAAAACTTTCCAATAAATTAGATTCTTAAAAAATTATTTCAACATTTAAAGGTTTTATAAAAAAATAGTTAAAAATTTTAACTATTTTAATAAAAATCACCGAATTTTTATTGAACTACGATGTTCGAAAGAGTTAGGAAACCAGCGCCACAACATCCATCGCTAGTCCATACGCCCGGACCAAATCGTCGATCTGGATTGTTAGGATCAATTGCCCAGTTGGTTATAGTTCCTGAACTTGAACAACCGGTGCAGACATTATTAGCTAAATATTGCCAACCTCCGTTAGCCCAAAAATAACCCCTATCATAATCTCCATAATCATTCGCATAATAACTCCAATTAAAAGAAATTTTAGTTACCCAACTAGGAAGATTTGCTAAATAATAACCCCACGAGCCAGCAGATGCACCATTTGGTCCAGCTAATCCAATACTGTTATTTGAAGATGTTGTAATATATACTCCACTTGGAGCGTAAGCTGAATCATTCCAATTTGGAGTAAATGATCCGCCAGAAGCAGTGCAAGCGGTTCCGCCTGCGGTGAAAGTTCCCGGATTAGTTGTTCCTGTGCAAGTATAAGTTGGAGCGCCCGTGTAACCAGCGTTACAAGTTAAAGGAGTTGCAGTAGTTGTATAATTTACCGAAGCTCCGTTGGTAGTTGTGTTGGCGGAGTTAACGGTACAAGTGATTGGCGTGCAAGTGCTTTGTGCGCCTACCGATGTAGCGGCATATTGTCCAGTACAAGCAGAAGTTCTTACAACTTCCAAGGCAGTTACATTATCATTTAGCCAACCCCCATTTGCAAAATAAAGAATTTTGAAATCTGGAGCATCGCTGGTTAAAACTTTAGAAGAGCTACCAATCCAATCTTGATATAAAGTTACTTGTAATCCGGCTGGCACTCTTACAGAACTCATTAAATCATTACCTAATGTCAATGGAAAATTGTAACTTCCTAGCGCGTAATTAACGGAGTAACCAGCATAATCAGTATCAACATAAGCTGTAATATAATCAGGACAAACACTGATGCCACAATTGTAACTAAGAGTTCCTGCATATCCATTACCACAAGTTAAAGAATTAGTTCCAAAGTTAATTGTTGTAGCAGAAATTCCAGCTAAGCTTATTGGGCAGGAAGCCGGAGTGCAAGCTCCGCTAGAGTCTTTAATATAATTCGAAGCGCAATCGCAAGTTTTGGTAATGGTTGCAACGGCACCTTGGGTTTGACAAGTATAATTAGCACTTCCGGTATAACCAGCTTGATTACACGCTATTGTTCCAGTTCCAGCTGTCGCGGTGAAAGGCAAAGAAGATTGAGCTGAATACCCGTTGCCAGATGAGGAGCAAGTGATTGCGGAGCAAGCCGTTCCGCCTGCGGTGAAAGTTCCCGTATTTCCTGTTCCAGTGCAAGTGTAGGTTGGAGCGCCCGTGTAACCAGCGTTACAAGTTAAAGGAGTTGCGGTAGTTGTAAAATTTACCGAAGCTCCGTTGGTAGTTGTGTTGGCGGAGTTAACGGTACAAGTGATTGGCTGACAAGAGCTAGAAGCGTATAAATTTCCTTTTACACATTTATAAGCAAGACCCGAACCGGCATCGGTTGGAAAATGTGCCGAATAAGCATTACCATCGCATATGCATAATCCTGCGGATTTGGTAGTTGCATTATGCCAATAACAAGGATTCCAACACCAAACATCAGCTGTATCTTTTGCCATTGGATTACCTAAACCAAAGCTAGCTATATTAGCACCAGGACCACCACATCCAGCACTACATGTATAACTCAATCCTCCACCCATTGCATTGTAAACTCTTGCGCCATGTTGATCTTGAGTCTCACCAGCATTTCTATTGATTACATTAGACCATTTATTTGTAATAGCGTCATAATATCCGGAAGCGCATGGAATATAAGTTAGGGTTGAAGTCGGTAAAACCGAAGTATAAGATGACAAATTTGCAAAGCTCCCTGGAATAGTGCATCCCAACTCAGCGCAAGTTCCCGAAGTTGTTGCGGTTGTGGCGCCCGTACAAGTATAATTGATTGTTCCAGTATAACCCGTTTCGCAAGCAAATGAGCCAGTTCCCGTAACTGATTTACTCGTATATCCCGTACCAGAAATCGTACAAGCAATTGGAGCACAATTATTTGTTACAGAAGAAACTCCACTATTATCACAACTCCAACTATAAGAACCAGAATATCCAGTCTGACAAGTTCCGTCGGTTCCGCTCGATCCACCATAAACAACTTTTGAAACCGAACCTCCAGTGCCTCCAATTGTACAAGAAGGCTTCGCCATGTAATATAAATTTAAAGTAAAATATGCGCTTGAATAT
>CAIOKL010000252.1 GCA_903858915.1 uncultured Alphaproteobacteria bacterium
AATTAATTGTTTTGAGAATTTTGATCGTTAAAATATTGAATTAATTAACGAACATATAATATCATTTTGCTTCGACAATTTAACCGCCTTAAATCAAAGTGCAAGCATAAAACTAAAAATTTTCAACCCTCAAATTAGGTTATTCGCGTAAAAAAAATAGCCTAAACGGCTATTTTTAGCGAATAACGGGATAAGGAACGAAGTGACGCAATCCCAGTCGCGAATCTTTTTTGAAAAAAAAGATGAAGCGTTTATCAACAAAGAAATTCTAAAAAAATAAATATTTATCGCGTATGTCGCGATTCATTCGCGACGAAGCGATTCAAATTCTCCCTAAATTTGCGAAGCAAATTTAATGCGTAGCAGATCATGAGCGAATGCGACGCAATCCCAGTCGCGGAGTCGTCTTCGAAATCAAAATGGAATTTTGATTGAGAAAAGCGACGAAGCTCTATTCAAAATAAAAAAAATAAAAAAACTCATCGCGAATACGGCGATTTACTCGCCGTGAAGCGATTCAACTCAAAGCTAAATTTGCTTTAGCAAATTTAATTAAGTGGAAATAGTATATTATTTTAAGACATTAATGTGACCCATCTTACGACCCTCTTTAGCCTCTCCTTTGCCATATAAGTGAATTTTTGCTCGCGGATTATTTTGATATTTTTCGATATCATTAACATCATCACCAATTAAATTTATCATTTGTCCTTGTGAATGGAATCTAGTTTCGCCGAGTGAACTGCCCGTAATAGCGCGAATCAATTGCTCAAATTGCGAAGTAATCGAAGCATTCATCGAAAAATGCCCTGAATTGTGTGGACGCGGGGCTAATTCGTTGACTAAAATTTTATTATCGACGACAAAAAATTCAACCGCCATAATTCCAACCAATTCAAGCTTTTCAACTATTTTAGTGGCGGTTTTTTGAGTTTTAATTTTTTGCGGAAGAGATAATCTTGCCGGATAAAAACTGCGTTCTAAAATGCCATTTTTGTGAAAATTTGTAAGTGGTTCGTAAGCTTTAATTTCACCGCTTTTAGAGCGAGCAACAATTACCGAAACTTCTGAATCAAATTTACAAAATTTTTCTAGAATTAATGGATAATTTTTAACATTTTCATAAACTTTTTTAGCCGATTCAATATCTTCTAAAACGAACTGCCCCTTGCCATCATAACCCATTATTGCAGTTTTTAAAATTGCTTTTTTAAAAATCGACAACCCTTTTTCTAAATCATCGAAATTATTTATAACTTTATATTCCGCGGTTTTAATTTGATTTTCATTAAGAAAATTTTTTTCCAAAATACGATTTTGTGTAATTTTTAAAGTTTCAACGCTCGGATATAATTGTGAATTTTGCGCTACAAAATCAGCGGTTTCCAAAGGAATATTTTCAAATTCAAATGTAGCGAAATCGATTAAATCACAAAATTTCTTTAACGAAACTTTGTCAAGATAATCGCCCACAATTGTTTGATTGGTAACAAAACTTGCGGGCGAATCTTTTTGATCGGTAAAAACCACGGTGCGAAAGCCCATCATTTGTGCATAAAAGCAAATCATTCTGCCGAGCTGACCGCCACCTATAATTCCGAGTGTTTTCATTTTTTTTAATTATTATAATACATTTCAAATTCAATCGGATGAGGCATTTGCTCATAACGATCGACTTCTTTGAGTTTTAATTCTATGTAAGCGTCGATTTGTTCGTTAGTAAAAACATCGCCTTGCAATAAAAATTCACGATCTTTATCAAGAGCCGAAAGAGCTTCACGCAACGAGCGAGCAACTGTTGGAATCTTGCGCAATTCTTTTTCGCTTGAGTGATATAAATCTTGATTTTTTGGCTCTCCCGGATGAATTTTATTTTTGATTCCATCAAGACCAGCCATCATCAAAGCCGCACAAGTTAAGTATGGATTTGAAGCTGGATCAGGAAAACGAGTTTCGATGCGACGAGCATTTTCATTGGTCACATGCGGAATACGAATTGAAGCCGAACGATTTTTTGCCGAATAAGCCAATAAAACTGGCGCTTCATATCCGGGAACTAATCTTTTATAACTATTAGTTGTGGCATTTGAAAGCGCATTAATAGCGCGCGCATGTTTAATGATTCCGCCGATGTAATAAAGAGCAAGTTCCGACAAGCCGGCATGATCATTTCCGACAAATAAATTTTCACCATTTTTCCAAATTGATTGGTGAACATGCATTCCCGAACCATTGTCGGCGTAGATTGGCTTAGGCATAAAAGTTGCAGTTTTGCCAAAAGCTTGGCAAACATTATGTACAACATATTTAAATTTTTGAATATTGTCTCCCGTTCCCACCAAAGTTGAATATTTAAAACCAATTTCAAATTGCGAAGTAGCAACTTCATGATGATGAAGCAACGGAATTAAACCGACTTGACGCATTGACTCAATAATTTCGGCGCGCAAATCTTGACCGGTATCAATTGGAGTTGGAGCGAAATAAGCTCCTTTAATTGGCGCACGACGACCCAAATTTTTACCCTCTTCATCTTTAGAAGTATTGTGCGGAGCTTCTTCGGAATCAATTTCATAAAAATTACCATGACTCGAAGAATCAAAACGCACATCATCAAACACAAAAAATTCTGGCTCTGGACCAAAATAAGCAACATCACCATAACCACTTTTTTGTAAATATTCTTCGGCTTTTTTGGCGGTAAAACGCGGATCGCGGGCATAGCCTTTGCCAGTTTCCGGCTCAATAACATCGCAGAATAAAACTAAAGTTTGGTGAGAATAAAATGGATCGATAAACGCCGTATCTAATTGTGGCATGAGAATCATGTCGGATTCGTTAATTTCTTTCCAAGCATTAACCGAAGAACCATCAAACGCAACGCCTTTCGTTAAAGCTTCTTCATCAACCGTATCTGCGCAGTGAGTAATATGAAGCCACTGACCGGCGTAATCAGAAAAACGAAAATCAACAAATTTTATTTCATTATTTTTAATAGTTTCAAAAATAATATTAACGGCAGAGTTTTTGGACATATAAATTTTTTTAGATTTTGATATTTTCTTTTTTGAAAAAAGATATGTTTAGATGGGGTGTAATTTTTAACATATCTAAAAAATAATGTATAGAGGTTTTTTCAATTTTTTTAAAAAAAATGAAAAATATTTAGTAAAAAATGAAATTTTTGAAGGAATTTTGGAAAAATTTTAAGAAATTTGAAGTAGTTTTTGAATTTTTGTAAAATATTTTAAATTTTCGTGGAAAAAATTTAAAATATTTTTTTAAAAAAAAATTCACAAAAAATTACTTTTTTAAAATTATTTTCTCAATTAAGAAATGGTGAGCCCGAAACGATTCGAACGTTCGACCCACAGCTTAGAAGGCTGTTGCTCTATCCAGCTGAGCTACGGGCTCTAACAAATATTAAATTAATTTGATAAATTTAATTTAAGAAAAACTATTATAGATTAAAAATGTTTGTTTTTTCAAGTTAAATTTTCAAAAAATGGAATTTAATTTAAAACTTTACCAATTCTTGCTCCAAATATTGCGGTTCCAAGCCTGATGTGCGTTGCGTTTAAAGCGATGGCATCTTCGTAATCGGCGCTCATGCCCATCGATAATTTTGGTAAATTATTTTCTTTAGCAAGTTTGGCGAGCAAAGCAAAATAGGGCGAAGCATTGACACCGCTCGGCGGAACCGCCATTAATCCTACAACATTTAGTTCCAAATCTTTTTTACAAAAATTTACAAAACTCGATAAATTTTCAACGGCTATTCCTGATTTTTGAGACTCGTCACCAATATTAACTTGAATAAAAATTTCACAATTTTTTTGTAATTTTTTTTGCGCTTTAGCAATTTCGCGAGCCAATTTTTCATTATCGACGCTCTCAATGCAATCAAATAATTCAACGGCTTCTTTGGCTTTATTGCTTTGTAAATGCCCGATAAAATGAAGTTTTATTTGCGGATAATTTTTGCGCAAATCAACCCATTTTTGCTGAGCCTCTTGAATATAATTTTCGCCAAATATTTTACATCCCAAATTAATTGCTTCGATAATTTTTTCACTTGCAATAGTTTTTGAAACGGCAACAATATTAACATCTTCAACCTTTCTATCAAAGGCTTTGCAGGACTTGGAAATATTTTGATTAATTAAGTATAAATTTTTTTCTATCATGGATTATCAAAAATTATTTGAGATAAAAAAAGTTAAACTAAATACCCGCAAACCTTGCAAATCAAAAAGCTTAAACTCTTTATATTTTTTTACCAATCGTAAAAAAATTAGCGATTTAAATCAAGTGCTTAAAAATTTACCAAAAGAAACTTGTATAATTTTCCGCGAGTATGACTTACCGAGCAACGAAAGAGAAGAGCTTGCGCGAAAATATTTTAAAGTTGCTAAAGAATTTGGACATGATTTTTTCGTGGGTAAAAATTTTAATTTAGCATTAAAAATTAAATGCGATGGCGTTCATTTTTCCGATCATGATTTACCAAAATCTTTGTTAAAAATTCGCTATTTTTGCAAAAAAAATAAATTGATTTTTAGCTTTGCTTTACACAAAACAAAAAACTTATTCTATCTTAGAAAATTAAGCCCCGACATTGTTTTCTTTTCGCCGGTTTTTAAAACATCGAGCCACGAGAATCAAAGACCTTTAGGGCTTTTTAATTACTCAAAAATCTCTAAAATTTTTAACAAAAAAATTGCCAAAAATAATTTTTTTCCACTTGGAGGAATTGATTTGCAAAATTTGCGCAGGTTGAATAAAATTCACATCGCAGGATTTGGTGCAATTGACTTTTTTAACAATTTATGAAAATTACTCCGGTTATTTTATCAGGTGGTTCTGGGACTCGTTTGTGGCCAATTTCACGCCAATCAAATCCTAAGCAATTTTCAGATTTTTTTGGAGAAAAATCATTATTTCAAAAAACCGTTTTGCGTTTCAAAGATAATCCAAATTTTGAAAATCCAATCATAGTTTGCAATGAAGAACATCGCTTTATCGTGGCTTCGCAACTTCAAGAAATTGTAGTAATTCCGCAAAAAATTATTTTAGAACCATTGGCTCGAAATACCGCCAGTGCAATTGCCGTAGCCTCTCATGCCGTTTCAAAATCTTCTTCAAAAATTATTTTAGTTTTGCCGTCCGATCATTTAATTTTGGATGAAAAAAATTTTATTCAACAAATAATTTTGGCAAAAAAATTTGCCCAACAAAATTATTTAATCACCTTCGGAATCACTCCAAAATATGCTGAAACGGGCTATGGCTACATTGAA
Organism: uncultured Alphaproteobacteria bacterium; assembly: GCA_903858915.1. Lineage (GTDB taxonomy): Bacteria > Pseudomonadota > Alphaproteobacteria > Rickettsiales > UBA1997 > CAILUF01. Next base: position 5,301 of record CAIOKL010000252.1, read on the forward strand.
AAATCGCAAGCAATTGATGAAGAAAAAACAATTTTTAAAGTTGAAAAATTTATTGAAAAACCCAATCAAGAAACTGCGGAAAAATTAATTACTCAAAATAATTTTTATTGGAATAGTGGAATATTTTTATTTGATGCCGAAAATTATTTACAAAATTTAGAAAAATTTGCAAAAAATATTTTCACTCACTCAAAAAACGCTTTTGATTTAGCCCGACAAGACCTTCATTTTACCAGGCTTGACGCCGATGAATTCACCAAATGTCCAAATATTTCTATCGATTATGCCGTGATGGAAAAAGCTCAAAATATTGCAATTATGCCGTTACAAATTGATTGGAAAGATGTTGGCTCATGGAATGCGATCGATAATTTGAGCCGACAAGATGAAAATCAAAATAGTTTTAATGGCAATGTAATTTCTTTAAAAACAAAAAATTGTTATGTCAATTCTTCCCAACAGCTTGTAGCGACGATTGGCGTTGAAAATTTGATTATCGTCAATACCAAAGATGCAATTTTAATCGCCAATAAAAATAATTCGCAAGAAGTGAAGGAATTATTTGAAAATCTTAAAAAAAATAATTCCAAATATTGCGATGAAAATCCCAAAACACTTAGACCTTGGGGTAGTTTTGAAATCATTGATTTTGGTAAAAATTTTAAAGTCAAAAAAATTATCGTAAAGCCATTTTGCGCCTTGTCATTACAAAAACATCAACGGCGCTCAGAGCATTGGGTTGTAGTTAGGGGGAGGGCGAGCGTTACTTACGAAGATCGTGAATTTATTTTGAATGAAAATGAATCGACCTTTATTCCTCTTGGAAAAAAACATCGACTTGAAAATAAGTACGCAGAAAATTTGGAAATTATTGAAATTCAAACCGGCGATTATTTAGGCGAAGACGATATTTATAGATTCAATGATAAATATGGCAGGGACAATGGAAATTTTTAAAATTATTTTTTTTCACGAATTAAAAATACTCTTTAAATCTAGAGGCAAAGCTATCGCCAATGTTTTATACTTTTTTATTTTTTTGGCAATTTTTCAAATTTTAACGCAAAATTTTGAAAAAAATTTACATTCTCAACTTTTTGTAATCGGCACAATTATCGCTTTACTAACTTCAATAATAACCATCAATAATGATTTTTTAGAAAAAGATTTTCGCGATGGATCCAATTCAATAATCTTCAGGGCCTCAAAATTACAATTTGTATCATTAACAATAACAACCGCCTTTATAAGCATCTCAGTAACAAGTACCTGGCATGAATAGTCCATACTCACCAGTTGATTAATAATAATCTTCTCAAAACCCATCATAATAATACCCAGGATCCCAATATCCTGGCTAATAATACCCAGGATCACAATATCCTAGCTAATAATACCCTTAATAATAATACCCATAATAATAATAGTACCCATAATAGTAATAGTACCCATAATAGTAATAGTACCCATAATAGTAATAGTACCCATAATAATAGTAATAATATCCAGCATAATAACCTCCTCAATCTTCGCCATAATAATAAGGTTATAATCCATAGAATATCTAGTAAACTACATTTTTACATTATATTTTAGCATTGCTTAATGCCCGTATTGCACAGCCATTTAATCAATATAAAGTTTCTCACCTTACTAATGTTATAATTGCAAAAGAATAGTTGACAATTTATCCTAATAAACTTAATTTTAATGCCTGAATTTTCTAAAATAGACATCACTGCCGCGTCAAAATATTCCGATAATCCAATTTCTTCAGAAAATGAAATTTTGGAAACTTCCGAACAATTGAACCTCAAGCAGCATTATACATCTGCTGACAGTGCAGCTAATGATTTTTATCGCTTTGGTGCCGGAAAAGCCCCCTTTATCAGCGGACCCTACCCGGGAATGTACCCGCTGCAGCCCTGGACCATCCGACAGTATGCCGGATTTTCAACGGCCGAAGAGAGCAATGCTTTTTATCGCAGAAATCTGGCAGGCGGACAAAAGGGACTTTCCGTCGCCTTCGACCTTGCAACACACCGTGGCTACGATTCTGATCATGAGCGTGTTACGGGCGATGTGGGCAAGGCTGGTGTTGCCATCGATTCGGTGGAGGATATGAAAATCCTTTTCGATCAGA
>CAIOKL010000253.1 GCA_903858915.1 uncultured Alphaproteobacteria bacterium
ATCTCAAAGATTTTTATCAATCAATTGATGATAAAAAAATCAATGAAGATTTTAAAATTATTGAAAAAGAATGCGAAATATTTTGCAAAAAATATCAAAATAAAATTGCCAAAATCGATGCGAAAAATTTATTTCAAGCGATTCAGAATTATGAAAAAATTTCTGAAAAAATTGGCAAAATTTCGAGTTATTCATATCTAATCTACGCCTCTGATTTATCTAATCAGAAGAACCTTATTTTTTATCAAAATATCTCTGAAAAATTGAGTATTTTTGAAAATAAATTAATTTTTTTTACCCTCGAAATAAATAATATTGATGAAAAAATTTTCCAAAAATTATTTAAAGAAAAAGATATAAAATTTTATCAACCTTTTTTGCGTGATGTTAGAATTTTTAAAAAACATCAACTCTCGCATGAGCTTGAAAAATATGCCCTTGATAAAAGTATTACTTCGCGTGGAGCCTTTGTGCGCTTGTTCGACGAGACCATTAATAATTTAAAATTTTCTTATCGAAATAAAATTTTGAATTCGCAACAAATTTTTGATTTGATGTCAAATCGCGATGAAAAAATTCGTAAAGATGCCGGAATGGCAATCGCTAAAACTTTCAAAGATAATGTTAAGATTTTCGCTTTTATTACGAATATTTTGGCAAAAGATAAAGCGATTGATGATGAGTATCGAGGCTTTGAAAACCCTATGTCAGCAAGGAATTTAAATAACTTTGTTGAAGATGAAATTGTGGAAATTTTAATTAAAAAAGTTAAAGAAAATTATTCACAAATTTCACATCGTTATTACAAAATTAAAGCAAAAATTCTCGGCAAAAAATTCCTTAATTTTTACGACCGAAATGCTCCTTTAAGCGAAGTTGAAAATAAAAAAATTCCTTGGGAAAGTGCTAAAAATATGGTTTTGGAGGCTTACGAAGAATTTAATCCGCAAATGCGCAAAATTGCCGAACAATTTTTTGATAAAAATTGGATTGATGCTCAGGTCAGAGACGGCAAGGATTCGGGGGCTTTTTCGCATTCTTGCGTTCCGTCGGTTCATCCTTATATTTTAATGAATTATCAAGGAAAAGTTCGCGATGTCATGACTCTCGCCCACGAGCTTGGGCATGGTGTTCACCAATTTTTAGCGCGCAAACAGGGCTATTTAATGGCGCAAACGCCACTTACTCTCGCCGAGACCGCTTCGGTTTTTGGCGAGCAGTTAACTTTTCAAAAAATTTTAAAAAACGAAAAAGATTTACATAAAAAAAAGTTTATTATCGCTAATAAAATTGAGGATATGATCAACACTGTGGTGCGTCAAATCGCCTTTTTAGATTTCGAAAAAAAGGTTCATGATGCCCGAAAAAATGGCGAAATTCCACTCGAAAAAATTTGTGAATTTTGGCAAGAAGTGCAAAGTGAAAGTCTGGGTTCGGCATTCAAATTTCACGATGATTACAAAAATTTTTGGTGCTACATTCCGCATTTTATTCACTCGCCATTTTATGTTTATTCATATGCCTTTGGCGATTGTTTAGTCAATTCGCTTTACGGAATTTATAAATCGAAAAAGGTCAAAAATTTTGATGAAAAATATCTCAAAATGCTTGAACTTGGTGGCGCGGAGCATCACAAAGAAATGCTAGAGCCATTTGGCTTGGCGATTAATAATGAAAAATTCTGGCAAGCCGGTTTGGATGTGATTATAAATTATATCGATCAACTTGAGGAAATTGCATAAAAAAATATTTGCAATTTTTTTCTTGGGCTTTAGAATCAAAGACAATGAACTAAGTTTCAATGAATAATTTTATTGAAATTTTATCAATTTTTTTTCCACAAATATTAGCATTTTTGGTGTTTATATTTTTCATAAGCCTTTGTAAATATTGGCTTGCCAACTGAAAATATAAATTTTTGCTTTTATTTGGTAACAAACCAAAATTTTAATTTATATGTCAAAAATAGAACTTCCACAATTCACTATTCGCCAACTCATTGAAGCGGGCGTCCATTTCGGCCATAAAACTATGCGTCGTAATCCAAAAATGTCAAAATACATTCACACCAGCAGAAATGGCGTGAGCATTATCGATCTAAACAAAACTGCGCAAATGCTTCATAGCAGTCTTAAAATCGTTAAAGAAATTGCTAAAAATAACGGCAGAATTTTGTTTATCGCAACAAAAAAACAAGCTATCGAGCCAGTTGCCGAGGCCGCCAAAAGATCGGGTCAATATTATGTTAATTTTCGTTGGCTTGGCGGAATGCTTACCAACTGGAAAACAGTTTCTCAATCAATCAAAACCTTGAAAAAAGTCGAAGAGCAACTTTCTGATAAAGAAATTGGTTTCAATAAAAAAGAGAAATTAAATTTAGAAAGACAAAGATTGAAATTCGAACATAATTTGGGTGGCATCAAAAACATGGGTGGATACCCTGATTTAGTAATCGTTATTGACACTAACAAAGAATCTTTGGCAATTGCGGAAGCTAGAAAGCTTAACATTCCAATTATGGCTTTAGTTGATACGAATTGCAATCCTGACAATATTACTTTTGTTGTTCCGGGAAATGACGATTCAGCAAAATCAATTAAAATTTTCTGCCGTTTAATTTCTGATGCAATTATTGCTGGAATCAAAGAAAACATGGTTGCGCAAGGTATTGATATTTCTAAAGTTGATACCGATTCTTTGGTTAATAATCTTAATGAATTGAAAAAATCTGAGAAAAAAGACGATAGATTTTCATCAAGAAATGAC
>CAIOKL010000254.1 GCA_903858915.1 uncultured Alphaproteobacteria bacterium
ATTCAATCTGGAAAAGGTGGAAATGGCGCGTCGAGTTTTCGTCGTGAAAAATTCATTCAACGAGGTGGTCCCGATGGCGGAGACGGCGGACGCGGAGGCAGTGTTGTTTTTCGTTGCGTAAAAAATCTTAACACCTTAATCGACTTTCGTTTTAAACAACATTTTTCGGCGCAAAATGGCGCTTCGGGTCGTGGAAGCAATCAACACGGACTCTCGGGAAATGATTTAGTTTTAAATGTTCCACTTGGAACGCAAATTTTCAACGAAGAAAATCAAGAATTAATCGCCGATTTAATGCATGCGGATGATCAAATCGTCATTGCCAAAGGCGGACGAGGTGGGCTCGGCAACTCAAATTTCAAAAGCTCCATAAATCGCGCTCCAACTCACGCCCAAAAAGGCGAAGACGGTCAAGAACTGTGGGTTAGATTACAACTAAAACTCTTGTCGGATGCCGGTTTGCTTGGCATGCCCAACGCTGGTAAATCAACTTTTTTATCTTGCACAACTCGCGCAAAACCAAAAATTGCCGATTATCCATTTACAACTCTTAAGCCACAATTGGGCGTAGTTTATGTCGATAATAGCGAATTTGTGTTGGCGGATATTCCGGGTTTAATTGAAGGCGCGAGCGAAGGCAGAGGCTTGGGCGATCGCTTTTTAAAACACATTGAAAGATGCGGAGTTTTATTGCATTTAATTGACGCAAGTTCTGAAAATATTGTTGAAAATTATCGCGTAATTCGTCAAGAATTGGCGGGCTATAACTCCGATTTACTTGATAAATATGAGGTTATCGCTTTGAACAAAATTGATTTACTCGACTCAAAAGAATTAACAAAAAAAGTTAATCAATTAAAAAAATATTTGATTAAAAACAACAATCCCGAACCGCAAATTTTTAAAATTTCGGCGGTTACGCAAAAAGGAATTGATGAAGTTTTGCGCGCATTGTTTGATAAAATAAAATTATATCGTGAACAAAAAAATGAACAATAAAAATACCGCCTTAATTACGGGAGCAAGCCAAAGAATTGGTAAAGAAATGGCAATTTCTTTGGCAAAAAAAGGCTATAATTTGGTTATTCATTACAACAATTCTAAAGAACAAGCCACACAATTAATTCAAGAATTAAAAAAAGATTATAACATTGACGGCGCCACGATTGACGGCGATTTAAGCGATAAATCTTCGACACAAAAAATCGCCGATTTTATGTTTAAAAATTTTCCAAATTGGAATTTGTTAATAAACAATAGTTCAATTTTTCATAAATCAAATTTTTTAGATGATTTAGACGCCGAATTTGAAAAAAATTTAGCAATCCACTTGACTTCACCGCTTTATTTAAGCCATTTTTTCGCTAAAAATGTAATTGCTAAAAAAATTACCAACGCCCAAATAATTAATATGCTTGATAAAAATATCGCCCGCATCGACACCATAAATTTTTATTATTTATTGTCCAAAAAATTTCTTGCCGAATTCACCAAAATGTTAGCGCTTGAACTTGCCCCGCATATTAGAGTAAACGGCATCGCGCCAGGATATGTTTTGCCCGAAATAAACGCTAGCGAAAACTATGTAAAAAAAATTCTCAAACTTATTCCATTACAAAAAATTGGTGACACTAAAAATATTGTGCAAACTCTTGAATTTTTACTTGAAAATGATTTTGTAAATGGACAAATTTTATCAATCGACGGAGGAGCTTCATTAAATCATGCAGGATAGTTCAAATCTCTTTCCAATCGCCATTTTCGCGGGTCGCGGACAATTACCAAAAATTCTAATCGATGATTGTTTGCAAAAAAATCGTCGTTTTATTGTGTTTTTATTGCGAGGTGAAGAATATGATATAGACTACTCCAAGTTTACTCCAACAACAATTGGTTATGGCGAAGTCGAAAAATTTCTTAAGATAATTCGCGACGCAAAAATTAATCATTTAATTTTTATTGGCGCCGTCAATAAACCAAATTTTTCAAGTTTAAAAGTTGATAAAAAAGGCACGCTTCTGCTCGCCAAAATTATCGCCAATAAAATCTTGGGAGATGACGCCGTTCTTCGCACCGTAATTAATTTTTTTGAAAAAGAAGGTTTAAAAATATTGCGCATCGACGAACTTCTCGATTGCATAATTTCGACCAAAACCACGATTACCAAAATATTACCCTCGCCTCAAAATTTCATTGATATTGAAATCGGCGCCAAGGCAATTCGTCATTTTTCAAAATTTGATGTCGGGCAAAGCTTAATAGTTTCACAAAAACAAATTATTGCAATTGAAGCTGTCGAAGGAACGGACTCAATGATTGAGAGATGCAAAACTTTAAACATCGATTACGCCAAAAATGCCATTTTAATTAAAATGAAAAAAACCGGACAAACCGCGAAGGCTGATTTGCCAACAATCGGCGTGAGTACGGTTGAAAAATGTTACCAATCGAATATTATTGGCATTGCCATTCAAGCCAATACTACCTTGGTTTTAGATAAAGAAAATATTATAAAAAAAGCCGATGAACTTGGTTTATTTATCACAACAATTAAATGAAAATTCTATTAAATAATTCAAAAATTTTTGAAAATTTACCGCGCGAAGTTTTAAAATTATTTGCAATTTTTGGCGAAAATATCCGCTTGGTTGGCGGTTCGGTGCGTGATTTAATTTTAGAAAAAAAAGTCAATGATTATGATTTCGCTTGTAAATTTTTACCCGAAGAAATCCAAAAAATTCTTAAAGAAAATAATATAAAATCAATCCCGACTGGCTTAAAATATGGCACCATAACCGCCGTAATTAATCATAAAAATTTTCAAATTACCACTTTACGAAGCGATAAAAATCAACGAGGTCGCGATTGCGATGTAAATTTTGTTGAAGATTTTTATGAAGATGCCAAAAGACGCGACTTCACAATAAACGCCTTATACCTTGATTATCTAGGTGAAATTCATGATTACTTTAATGGAATTGATGATTTAAAAAATCGTAAAGTTCGTTTTATTCTCGACGCCAAAACTCGTATTCACGAAGATTATTTAAGAATTTTTCGATTTTTTCGCTTTTCTTGCGACTACGCTTTAGAGCTTGATAAAGAAGGCTTGGAGGCATGTTTAGAATTCAAAGATTCATTAAAAAAACTTTCCAAAGAAAGAGTTCGTGATGAATTTTTAAAAATAATTTCTAGCACAAATTCTTCACAAATTATTAGCATTTTAAATCTTTTTAAAGAGCAAAAAATTGATGAAATTTTATGGAATTTAAGCTTAGATACTGAAGCCTTTAAACAATTTTTAAATTTTGAAAAATACATTGAAAAAAATGATTTAAAAATTAATAAAATTGCCATTATTTTTTTAAATATTAATTTTGATCTTAACGATTTTGATAATAATTTTTGCTTAACAAAAATTGAAAAAAAATTTTTACAAAATTGTTTAGAACTTTTAAAAAAATATCATCATAAAAATATTGATGAAGTCGATTTAAATCAAATCGCCGTTGAGTATTCAGAAAATTTTTCTAAAAATTTTATTTTAAATTTTTATATGATTTTTTATTGTAAAAATTTTTTAAAAATCTCACAAAATCACTTGGAAAATATAATCAAATACATTACAAATCTTCAAGTTCCAAATTTTTTATTTAAAATTAGTGATTTAGAAAAAATTAATTGTCCAAAACGACAGCTAAGTTCAACTTTGAAAGCCTTGAAAATCAAGTGGGCGCAGAATAATTTTGAGTTATCTCATGATCAATTTTTAGTTGAAGTAAAAAATATTCTTAAATAAAATCAGAACTTAGTTGATAAAAAATTTATTTTCAAAATTTAATTGCTTTAAAAATGGCCACTTCAAAACAAGAGCAACTTTATAACGAAATTATCGAATATTACGATTTCGCCGACAAGCTAATTCAAATCGTCGAAAACAGCCAAGATGAATTAGCCGAACAACAATTTGAAATCATCGAAGAAGCCATAAGTCGTTTTGAAAAATGCGCCGATTATTTAGCTAATCAATATATCGAATACATTAAAACCGGCGAAGCCGATAACATTCTAGAATCAACTCGCTCTTCACTTCAAGAAATCTCTGCAAAAATCGAAGAATGTCGCAATAAAATTTTAATTTTACACCATAAAGATTAACCAAGATGCAAAAATTCCAAGAAGTTTTAAATTATTTTGACCAAGATTTACAAAAAGTTAATAAAATAATTTTATCCTACAGCGTTGGTAAATCTGAATTAATTCAAGAAATTTCCAATCACTTAATAAATTCTGGGGGCAAAAGAATTCGCCCAATTTTATTATTAATTTCCGCCAAATTATGCGGTTCTCAAAATCACGACAATCAACATTATCTCGCTTCGGCGGTTGAGATGATTCACAGCGCCACGCTTCTTCACGACGATGTGGTTGATATGAGCGAAATTCGTCGTGGCAAAAAAACCGCCAACGCATTGTGGGACAACAAAGCCACTATTTTAGTCGGCGATTATTTATTTTCTTTGTCATTTCAATTGATGGTCAAAAGCCAAAATTTAGCAGTACTTGATTTACTTGCCAAAACCTCTTCCATCATAGCTGACGGCGAAGTTTTGCAATTACAAAATTCAACCAATATCGATCTCACTGAAGAAAAATATTTTGAAATTATTTTTGGAAAAACCGCCATTTTATTTTCCGCATGTTGCGAAGTTGGAGCCTTGATAAATAATTGCCAAGAAAAAGAAATTGAATCCCTAAGATTATTTGGAAAATATCTCGGAATGATTTTTCAAATCGTCGATGATATTCTTGATTATTCTTCGGACGAAGCCACGCTGGGCAAGGATATCGGCAATGATTTTTTTGAAGGAAAAATAACTTTACCCATAATTAAAACTTATCAAAAAGCCAGTTTTGATGATAAAAAACTTATCAGCGATATTTTCGAAAAAAACTTTCAGCAATCCGAAAAAAATCAAAATGATTTTTCAAAAGTTTATGATTTGATTGTTAAATATGACGGCATAAATCAATCAAAGAATATCGCTCAAAACCTTGCTAATCAAGCTCTTGAGCAATTAAATATTTTTCCAAATAATATTTACAAAAATTATTTATCGACCATTTTAGAATATTCTCTTCAAAGAATTTTTTAGTCATGAAA
>CAIOKL010000255.1 GCA_903858915.1 uncultured Alphaproteobacteria bacterium
TTTAAAAAACTAAGAATTAATAGCGACTCGAATTTAAATCTAAAATATTTAATAAGTCAAAAAAAATTTATTATTTTATCTCATGATGAGTTACTAAATAATTGAATTATTAAATACTATTTCAACTTTTTAATTTAGTAATTTATCAAAATATATTTTTAATTTAGCAAAATAAATTATTTATTTGCGATTAATTGTGAAAATAAAATTTAGAATCAGAAATTTTATCTTATTGATAAAGGCACTGGCATTTGGAATAAAGGTGACGGTTGAGTTGAGCGCGAAGAATCATGTTGGCTTTGACTCGATTTAGATTTAACTTCTATAAATCCTGGAGAACCTATTTGAGGGCTTGGAGACGGCATTGGCACTGGCATTGGTAAAACAGCAAGTTGGGAGGTATCTCCAGGATTTTCAAAAGGGGTATATTTGGGGGCATTTTCTATTTGATGAGATTTAACATCTTGCACTGGAGAGGAAGAAGCAGTATAAGTTTGGGGAGTTGTGGCGCCTTGAGGGATAAGGCGCACTGGCATTTGAATGTCTTGAAGATGATTGTCCTTTAATAAAACATTGTCAGCATCAACAACCCTGCCTACAACAGGCAATATGCCTTCAACAGGCAATATGCTTACAACAGGCAATACACCAAGGGAAACAGGTTTTGGCAAGGTCTCTTCAGGCTTTTTATTTTTTCTATCCCAAATATCTTTAAAACTTTCACCACCGTCTTCACCGCCGTCTTTGTTATCTTCCTTATATCCATTCTTGTGAAACTTAAATTCATCACAACAATCGATAAAAATTTTAAGTTTAGATTGCATTCCTGTATCTTCAGAAAAATATTTATTTACCATTTTATTCAACTCTTTTTTTTTGGCATCTAATTCATTTCCTAATTCACATCCTTCAATTACTTCAGGAGTCACATTTTCATAATATTTACCCGCAACATACTCAACAAATTTAACCATATATTTATTGGGTTTCCCCACTATAAAACTGTCGTAATCATTATTCTTGTAATCATTATTCCTTGCCATATTTATAAATTCAGCAACTTTAAAATCACCAAAAAGTGGAGTAGATGTTGGTCCATCAATATAAAGATGCGGACTATTTAAAAAATTTTCTATTGATTTTTTTTCATGCTCATGATTGATTGGTCCCGCAGTTGAAGCATCATCTTCGGGAATTGGGGAGGTAAATTCTGAACGCTCCCCATCCTCATTATTCAGAACTGAATGATTCTCTGCATTATCTCTCCCCGTGAGCCCTTTTAAATTCCTAAAACCGAATGTCATAAATTTAAATGATTTATTAGTAGCCCCATATAATACTTGACTTGCTTGAGTTTTCCCTCCAAAAGTTATTGAAGCCCCATATAAAAGTCCACAACCAACAGTTGAAGCCAGAGCGGCTGAAGCTTGTATAACTCCGACTGACACTGCAAATGCATAACCAAAAAGTGGGGCTCCACTGAAAACGCTCATTGCCCCCGTAAGTAATCTTGTATATTTTTCAGAACGAGGGTTACGCATAAATTATTTATAGTTAGTTTTAAAATAAAGTTAAAATTCTAAAAAGATTTACAACAACTTATTTAACATTTGAAAGCTAATTGAATTTATTAACTTAATATAATAAATTTATTAAAATATATTTTTCAACAAAAATAAAAACTTTAATTTTAAAATTAAATTGCTATTTTTTATCAAAAACTATGCCCGAACTTCCTGAGATCGAAACAATAAGAAGAGGCCTCTCTTCAATTACAAATCAAAAAATTCAACAAATTTTTCGATCTGATAAAAAATTAAGAATTGATAATGATTTGGATTTAAAAAAATTAATCAATCAAAATATTTTATCAATTTATCGCCAAGCGCGCTATTTATTAATCGATTTGTCCAACCAACAAACTTTGATTTTACACTTAGGCATGAGCGGTCGCATCACCTTAAGCAAAAATTTTGATAAATTAAAACACGATCATTTTGCTTGCTGTTTATCAAGTGGCGAATGGTTGATTTACAACGATCCGCGTCGCTTTGGATTTATCGATTTAATCACCACCGAGTCAATTAAAAATCATAAAATGTTAAAAAATCTTGGGGTTGAACCGCTTTCCGTCGATTTCAATGAAAAATATCTTTTTGAGCAACTTAAAAATAAAACTTTAAATATAAAAACTGCTTTAATGGATAACAAAATTGTTGTCGGAGTTGGCAATATTTATATCAACGAATCACTTTTTGATGCTAGAATTTCACCACTTCGCAACGCAAATTCTTTAAATAAAAATGAAATAAAAAAACTCGTGGCTTCGATTAAAAAAATTATTGCCAATGCCATTGAAATGGGCGGTTCTTCGATCTCGGATTATCAAAATACTCGCGGAGAATTGGGTTTTTTTCAAAATTTACACAAGGTTTACGACCGCAATAATCAAAAATGTTTTGATTGTGATTGCAATATTGAAAGAATTGTGCAAAATCAAAGGTCAAGCTTTTATTGCAAAATGTGTCAAAAATAACTTATTTTATATGATTTTTTCTACTAAATATTTTTCAAAATTTCTTTGCGGATTTTTCTTAATAATTTCGTTAAATTCTTGCGCCATTATTTCCAAAAAACCTAGCAATTTATCACCAAAAATTACTGCCGAATTTATTAAAGGAAGCCTTGATATTCCAATCGCCAAAGGATTAGAAATTATTTCCGATGAAGAGGTTGAATTTGATAGTTCAGCGGGCAGTTTCGCTTCTTCAACTTATCAATCAAAAAACTCGATTGAATCCATCAAAAAATTTTATTCTGAAACACTTCCACAAATGGGCTGGGATTTAACAGAATTTTCCAATCATTCTTCGACTTTTAAAAGAGAAAATCAAACTCTCAGAATTGAATTTTCTAAATCGCAAAAACAAACTTTGGCCGTTTTTATTTTAACGAGCTAAAATTTTTCCGCGTTATTCAAAATCCTCATTGCATTCAATTTGAAATGGTGAACGCAAGCGGATGATAAGCAAAGTGACGAAGGTTATTCGCGTTTAAAAAATAGCCTAAACGGCTATTTTTAGCGAATAACGGGACAAGGAGCGAATGCGACGCGGTCCCAGTCGCGGAGTCGTCTTCGAAATCAAAATTTATTTTGATTGAGAAAAGCGACGAAGCGTTTTTTTAATTCCCAAAAAACCAACCCGTAATTGCGTAATTCATCAATAAAATTAATATCGATGAAGCCACGACGGCGTTGGTTGTGGCAACTCCAACTCCTTCTGCCCCACGCTGAGAATTATAACCGAAATAACAACCCGAAGCGCTAATCACAAATCCGAAAAATCCCGCTTTAACTAAACCCGAAACAACATCAATCGTTTCTAAATATTTGAAGGTGCTGGCCAAATATGGACCCGACGAGAAGCCTAGAGAATAAACGCTTACCAGATATCCTCCCATCACTCCGATAACATCAGCGACTAAAACTAAAAATGGCATCATTAAAATTCCTGCCAAAATTCTTGGTGCCACCAAATATTTAAATGGATTGGTTGAGAGGGTTTTTAAAGCATCGATTTGCTCGGTGACACGCATAGTGCCGATCTCGGCGGCCATAGATGCACCAACCCTTCCCGCCACCATTAATCCCGCTAAAACGGGTCCGAGTTCACGCGTGATCGACAAAACCACGACCGTGGCGATAGTGCTTTCAGCGTTGAATCGCGAAAAACCCGAATAGCTTTGAAGTGCCAAAACTGCACCCGAAAATATTGCCGTCAAGCCAACAACGGGTAAAGAAAAATAGCCGATATGCAAAATTTGTTTGAACACTAATTTCGGATAAAAAGGCGGAATAAAACAATTAATAAATCCTTTAAAAGCAAAGCGACATGCCTCTCCGAGCCTACTAAAATTTGCGACGGTATATTGACCAATTTTTTCAATAAAATTAAAAATCATTTTGTTATTTTAAAATTTGTTGCTTGTATTTTTTTTCTTTAAGTAAATAATATATTAATAATTTTTAAAACAAATCTTTTGATGAAACAATTAATTTTTACAACAAATTACCGTAATTTTTTCATAAAATTCTTGGCAATCTTATTGATTTTTTGCCAAGGCTTTGGGCTTTCACACCAATATTTATATGATCTCGAGCTTAACGACAATAAAATTCTTGAGCTAAATAATTTTGAAAAAATCCCCACCAAAAATAACTCAGAATCGCATCATAAAAATTGTTTTATTTGTCATTTCGTTGAAATTTTACAATTATCAATTGTTAATTTAGCAATTTTATTTTCATTAAATTTATTCTTTTTAGCAATATTTTTTAACAAAGATTTTTCGTTAAAAATATTCTTAGCAACTACAAACAAGCTCTCGCGCGCCCCTCCTAAATTGACATAACATTTTTTAAAAAATCAGTTATAAACCAATTTAATTACTTACATGAAAAAAATATTTACTCTAATTGCAACCGCTTCTTTATTGGGCTCTCAAGCTTTTGCGGGCGAACTTAATTACGAAGTCACCGCTAAAAAACTTGACGAATCACGTACCAATTTATCGCCAAAAACTTACGGAACTTCGTATAATTTTCAACGCGACAATATCGATAATTTGCCTCGTGGACAAGCTTCGTCGATTAACGAAATATTGTTGCGCGCTCCGGGAGTTTCGCAAGATTCTTACGGTCAAATTCATGTCCGCAATGATCATAGCAATATTCAATATCGCATCAATGATGTCATAATTCCCGAAGGAATTACCGGCTTCGGACAGGTTCTCGATGCGCGCTTTATTGACTCCGCCGATTTGTTGACGGGCGCGATGCCCGCGCAATATGGCTACAGAACCGCCGGCGTTGTTGAAATAAAAACCAAAGATCGTGTTTCCAAAGAAAATTTGGAAAGCGGAGCTTATTCGGAAGCAATCTACGGCTCGAACAGAACCGCAGGTTTGAATCAACAATTTAGTGGCTCGAAAAAAGGTTTAAATTATTTTTTAAGTGGCTCTTATTTAGAAAATTCTCGCGGTCTTGAAAGCCCAACGGGAGCTAGAAAATCAATTCACAACGACACTAAGCAAGATAAATTATTCGGCTATTTTTCTTATGTCCTTGACGCTAAAAAACGCCTTAATGTAATCGTTGCCAACGCTACAAATCGTTATGAAATTCCCAATATTGCTAATCAAAATTCTAAATATGAATTAGCTAATAATGGCGCGATTAATTCATCGCAAATTAACGAAAATCAAACCGAGGCAAATCGCTTCGCAATCGTGGCTTTACAAGGCATTACCGAAAGCGAAATTGATTACCAAATTTCGGGTTTTGTGCGTCATAGTGATTTAAAATTTCGTGGCGATAAAGTTGGTGATTTAATTTTTAACGGCACCGCTTCAAACATTGATAAATCAAGCTTAAACTCTGGTGTTCAAGCCGATTTTAGCAAAAAAATTAATGATAAAAATATGTTGCGAACCGGCTTGTACTTTAGCGATACGGCGATTCGTGATTCACAAAAAAACTTAACTTTTTTTGGAAATGCTGATGGACAAACCTCAACTTCTCCAATTAATATTAATGCAAAATCGCTAAAAAATACGCAACTTTATAGTTTATATTTACAAAATGAATATAAGCCAATTGAGAAATTAACGCTAAATGGCGGAGCTAGATTTGACAAGGTTAACAGCCAAATTAACGCTCAACATTTTAGCCCAAGATTTAATGCGATTTATCAATTAAATGACAAAATTAAATTACATTCGGGTTATTCAAGATTTTTTACGGCTCCAAAAGCTGAACTGCTCTCGAATCTTGATATTCAAAGGTTTGAAGGCACAACAAATCAACCAGAAACATTTCGTAATGACAAAGTTAAAGCTGAAAAAACTGATTATTTTGATGTTGGTTTGAAATATCAAGCCACCAAAGAATTGCATTTTGGAATTGATGGATATTACAAAAATATTCGCGATATGCTCGACGAAGGTCAATTCGGTCAAGCCTTGATTTACAAGCCTTTCAACTATGATAAAGCTAAAGTTTATGGTTTAGAATTTTCGAGTGATTACAAAATCAAAAACTTTAACGCTTTCGCCAATGTTGCTTATCAAAAGGCTCAAGCCAAGGGAATCAACTCTGGACAATATCTTCATGAAGTTGCCGAAGTTGCTTATTCGCAATATACTTATTTAAATCCTGATCACGCGCAACGCACAACCGCTTCACTCGGACTCGCTTATAAATTCGTTAAAACCAAAACTAATTTAGGTTTTGATGTGCTTTATGGTAGCGGACTTAGACGCGGTGAAGCCAACACGCTCAAGATGCCGTCCTATAGTCAATTTAATATTTTTGCCACTCAAAAAATTGAAAAATTCAATTTGCGTTTGAGTATCAACAATATATTGGACAAAAAATATGCCTTGCGCGACGGCACGGGAATTGGCGTCCAAGCCTCACAATTTGCATCAAGAAGAAGTGCTTATTTAATTTTATCACGAGAGTTTTAATTATGAATTTTACAATAATAACTGCGGGCGGTATCACTATGAGACCGCTTTCAATTATCGACATTGTTGCTTTGGCGATAATTTTTGATAAATTATTTTTCATAAAAAAATTTAGCAAATATCCCGAAAAATTGGCGGAGATTATCGAAACTTATGATTTCGATTGGAAAAATTTTTCGCAAGAATTGAAAAAAATTAATCATGAAAATTATTATTATAAATTTTTTAAATCGCTTGATGAAAATAGGTCGCGACCAGTTTGGTGGCTTGAATCGAGAGCTGGTGATGAAGCCAAAATTATCGAGAAAAAACTCAATAATAATTTGTGGATTTTAGAAACCATAACCACTTCCGCGCCTTTACTTGGGCTTCTTGGAACGATTTTTGGCATGATGTCTTCTTTCAAAATTATCGGCGCCAATGACATAATAAATCCAAATGGCGTAACCGCTGGAGTCGCTGAGAGTCTAATCGCCACGGCATTTGGTTTGATTATTGCTTTGATAACTTTATGTGCTTTTAATTATTTTTCAAAAATTCAAAATCAAATTATTGATGACCTCGAAAGGCTCGGCACCAAAATTATTGAACATTTAAAAATCGATAACAAAATTCATGAAAATTAAAAGATTAAATCCAACCAAAAAAGGCAAAATTGAAATCATTCCGATGATTGATGTGATGTTTTTTTTATTGGCGACTTTTATTTTGGCATCGATCGCCATGCAGAAATATCAAGGCGTTGCGGTTAATTTAAACAAAGGAAGCGCTGAGAATATCAACGAACAACATCCATCAATAACTATTAGCATAACTCATGATAACCTAGTTTATATCAATAAAAAACAAGTATTATTTAGTGAAATTGCCAATTCCTTAGAAAAATTAATTAACGATAAAAATAATAATATTTTGATCGCCAGCGACGAAAATTCTAAACAAGGCGTTGTTATGCAAGCGATGCTCGAAGCCAAAAAAGCCGGAGCGAAAAAATTTTCATTCATTGTTAAAAATTGATTATGCTTTATCCATTTCGAAGCTACGCCCTCGCGATTTTGTCCTATTTATCAATAATTATTTTTGTGGGTTTAAAAGAAAAAACTATCAATAAAAATCCGCTAATTTCCTTGGAAATCGAAGCCGATTTTATTGGAATTACAAACCAGCATCAAAAAAAATCGACGATGCAAAAAGAAAAAAATATCAACAAAATTCAACTTCCGCAAATTTCTAAAAAAGAATTTAATGAAAAACAAGAAATTGAACCAAAGCATGAAAATCAAGCTCTCGAGACCACAAATTCAAAAAATAATTTAGAAGCACAAAAAGTTGCGCCATTATATCAACCTCTTCCCGAAATTCCTTTTGATATGCGAAGCGAAGCATTTTCGACTAAAATTATCGCTAAATTTTATATAGAAAAAGATGGCAGTGTCAGCGATGTTGAATTGCTCGAAATTTCGCACAATCCGCGATTAAATTTGTTGCTTTTGAAGTCTTTAAAAAAATGGCGCTTTGAGCCTTCGGGTCAGTCTTTGACGCAGGTTATAAATGTTAAGTTTGCTGTTCAGTGAATAAATTTCTACAAGACTCGGAAAGCTTACGGGTTCAAGCTCTCCCCTTGAGGGCTCTTCGCGTTTAAAAAATAGCCTAAACGGCTATTTTTAGCGAAGAGCGGGACAAGGAGCGATAGCGACGCAGGTCCCAGGGGCAAGTCGTCTTCGAAATCAAAATGAAATTTTGATTGAGAAAA
>CAIOKL010000256.1 GCA_903858915.1 uncultured Alphaproteobacteria bacterium
TAGTTGAAATCGAAGACGCTGAATTTATTTTAAATTTACGCTTAAAAAAAGGTGAGTTTTTATCCGCCACTAATCCGAATTTAACAGAACAAGAAAATTGGATAAAATCTTATAAAAAAAGAGAAGAATCTGGAGAAGAATATTATTTTATTATTGAAAATAAAAATGGTCTGAGAGCTGGAACAATAAGGCTTTACGACATTGACTACAAAACTAAAACATTTACTTTTGGCAGTTTTATTGTTGATCGCGAATCCGAATCAATTCACAAACTTTCAGCCTTTGAAGCGATAAATTTAATTTTTGAATTTGCCTTTGAAAAATTATCTTTAAATAATTGCTTTTTTGATTGCAGAAAAAACAATCACAAAGCCAATGATTTCTATATCAGATTCGGCGCCAAAATAATCAAAGAAGATGATTTAGATTATTTCTTTAACTTTACATTTGACGATTACCAAATCGCAAAAATAAAATATAAAAAATTCCTAACAAGCAAATAACCATGACGATTCCCTTTCTCGATTTAAAGAAAATTAACTTGGCATTTAAAGATGAAATATTGCAATCGATCAACGGCGTCTTGGATTCGGGCTATTTTATTTTGGGCAATGAAAATAACAATTTCGAGCAAGAATTTGCCGAATTTTGTGGAACTAAATATTCTTTAGGCGTTGCCAATGGTCTGGATGCGCTAATATTAATCATTAGAGCTTATAAGGAATTAGGAATTTTTAATGATGGTGATGAAATCATCGTTCCCGCCAACACTTACATAGCTTCAATCCTTGCGATTAGCGCCAATAATTTGACGCCAATTTTGGTCGAGCCTTCGATCGAAACTTACAATATCAATCCCACTTTAATCGCGCAAAAAATTACCAAAAAAACCAAGGCGATTATGGCGGTTCATCTCTACGGAAGATGCGCTGAAATGGCGAAAATTGTTGAAATTGCGAAAAAATATAATTTAAAAGTAATAGATGATTGCGCTCAGGCTCATGGCGCCATCGAGGAATCATTGCAAAAAAAAGTCGGCAATTTAGGCGATGCCGGAGCTTTTAGTTTTTATCCGGGAAAAAACCTCGGAGCCTTAGGCGATGGTGGCGCCATCACCACCAATAATTTTGAATTATATCAAGTAATCAAAGCCTTGAGAAATTATGGTTCGCATGAAAAATATCACAATTTATATAAAGGCACCAATTCTAGATTAGATGAGATTCAAGCCGGAATTTTGCGAGCAAAGTTAAGACATTTAAATGCCGAAAATAATCTGCGTCAAGAAATTGCCCAACATTATATTCAAAATATCAAAAATGAAGCGATTATTTGCCCGCAATTGCCTTCTTTCAAGACTTCCCACGTTTGGCATTTATTCACAATTCGAACAAAAAATCGCCAAAAATTACAAGATTTTTTGACGAAAGAAAAAATTCAAACCGTAATTCATTACCCGATTCCACCGCATAAACAAAAGGCTTACCAAGAATTTAATCATTTGAGTTTTCCAATTACCGAAAAAATTCACGAGGAAATTTTAAGCCTTCCGCTCTACCCTTATTTGGAAAAAAACCATATTGATAAAATTATTGAGGCGGTTAATATTTTTGAAAAATAAATTTGGTTTTTTTAGAAAATTTTGTAATTAAAAAA
>CAIOKL010000257.1 GCA_903858915.1 uncultured Alphaproteobacteria bacterium
ATGGGTGAAGCCAATATTTTGAACGATCGCAGCCGAAAATTTATGACCAAAAACTTTTTATTTAATTTGACACAAACATATAAGAATCTATATTCTGCCCGCAAAAATGACCCCTCCCAAAATTTTCTTACAGAAAATTTTACCCTCCCGAAAAGCGGGAGGGTGATTAGAACGAGCCAGATCATGAAGCTTTCCGAGTGTTCCTAAATTTTAGGAGTATAACCCCTAAAAAAGTTTCCAGTTTACTTTTATTTTATCCAATTTAAAAAAACTCGTCAAACTTACGGGCTCATCACCCTCCCCTTGCGGGAGGGTAAAATTTTCTGCAAGAAAATTTTGGGAGGGGGTTAAGTTAAAGTAAATCAAGAAATTGCCATTTTTGGATTTTTTTTCAACTTTTTATTTTAACTTAAAACCGTTTTTATTGTTAGTTTTCTGACCCCTCACCGCATCGCCAACAAGTTGGCTCTGCGACTCTCCCTCAAGGGGAGAGTGATAACCCCGTAAGCTTGACGAGCACTTTTATAAAATGAAGGGGTGTAAGGGATTTTTATTGGTTATATTTTTTTAATTTTAAAAAGTTAAGTCATCATTTTCATCAATATCAATTGTTTTTTGTTTTACTTTTTCACCCTCAACAATAAAACAAGCTCTTTCATAAAGTTCATCGAATGTAATAATTTCAATGTTTCTACTATCTCTTCTAAATAATTCAAAAGTCTTTTTCTTTATATCTTTTTCTTGAGAATCTTTTGAAAGATTAAGCTCTTTCCAATCACCAATAATCAAAATAACTTTTGAATCAAAAGCTTTTTGCTGAAGTAGCTCACGATTTACAAAGCGTTGTTTTTCTAAACGAATTAATCCAGAAGCTTTATGTTCAAGAATCTGTGAAAAACTATCAGTCAGATGTCCAGAAAGTTTCCAGGAATTTGAGCGATTTATTGAGTTTCCAAACAAAGGAGTTGATGGTTTTTTTATCTCTACAAATGTAGTAAAAAATTTATCCCCAAGAAGATAGTCACCAATTACTTCATTTGAACCGTCAAGTTCCGAGTCCGACAAATGAGGCTCCCTCTGCAAAATTTCTTGAAAGCGATAATCTAAACCATATCCAAAAATCCATTGATTTTTTAAAAAAAAATGTTGCCATGCTTTTTCCTCTTTGTGCTCCAATCTGTTTTCAACTGCGTAAGTTTTCCAATAATCAGTTTTCTCTTTTAGATTAGTAAAAATTTGGAGACTTTTTTTTCTGAATGAAGTGTTTACAATATCTTTTGATGAAATTATCCCTTCATTAATCAATGTTTCCACTAATTCAGCACCACCATCTTTTGAAAGCAAGGTTTTGACTAATCGAATCGTATTGTGATCCAAATCTTGACCATCTAATATCTTTAAACGCTTTTCAGTAATGCCTTTTAAATCAATTTCACTAATGAATTTTAAAAAAACTTTCAATTGAGCAAAATTGAATTTACTCAACTTAATTTTCCCTTTTTCTTCATCACTAACCAATTTGATTATTTCAAATCCTTCAATGTCATCTTGATCTCTCATATATACGACTTTTAACATAGTTCTGGGAGCAAATTTTATTTCAAAACCATCTTCATCTTGATGAACCACTTGAAAAAATCTTCCAGTTTCAAATTCATGTGAATAAAGAATATTAGGAATAGAATTTTTAATAACTTCCTCTTCAGTTATTGTTATATTTGTAAGTTTCATGTTCTAATTTCTATTAATTTCAGAAAGATAAATCTTCCAATTATTTGATTGTTTCTAGCTTTAATTTGCAATACAACAAACTCAATTCAACTAACCCAAAACTCTTAAAAAAATTTAAAATTTTTAATTAAAAAA
>CAIOKL010000258.1 GCA_903858915.1 uncultured Alphaproteobacteria bacterium
AAGTTATTATCACGAAATTTATTTTTAAGTCAAATAATTTTTTTTAAATGCAAAATTTTTTGTATTTTATTTTTGTAAAGCTGATTTTTTTGGCAATTTTTTCATAATTTTTTCGATTAAAAAAAATGGCAAAGATAATAAAAAACAAATCAAAAAATAAAAAATAAGTGGAAAAATAATTCGTCCACGATTTTTTTCAATGCCATTAATTATTTTTTGTGAAGCCTTGGCGCTGTTCATCAAAAATGGCATGTAAAAATTATTAACCGCGGTCATTGGAGTTATAATATATCCAGGGCAAACGATATTAACTTTTATGCCAAATTCCGCTAAATTGCCTCGCAAAGCTTCGCCATAAATTCTAATTGCGGATTTGCTGGCGCTATATGCCGGAGAGCTTGGCAAAGAAACAAAACCCGCTAATGAAGAAATTAAAACAATTTGCCCAGCTTTTCTTAATTTCATTTTTTCAATTGCGGGCTGAATAATATTTAAAACGCCATAAATATTGGTATCAAATATTTCTTTAACTTGAGCAAAGCTTTCGGTTCCAAGGGCTGTACCGCCTGAAATACCGGCATTGGCGATGATTAAATCGAGGGCAAAATTTTCTTCAATTTCGGCGATATAATTTCGCGACGCAATTTCGTCTTTGACATCCAAAATTTTTAAGTAAATATTGGCATTTGAATTTTGACAAAGATTTTTAGTTTCTTGTAAATTTTCAAAATTACGGGCGCATAAAAATAAATTTTGAGTTTTTTTTGAAAATTCAACAGCAAGCGCGCGACCAAGTCCAGAGCTGGCTCCCGTTATTAAAACATTTTTAAATTTTGACATAATGAATAAAAATTTTCAATTTATTTCCTTTGAAGGAATTGAAGGTTGCGGTAAGTCAACCCAAGCTAAAAAACTTTATGAATATTTTTTATCAAAGCAAATAGATTGTTTGCTTACCCGTGAGCCGGGCGGATGTTTGGCGAGCGAAAAAATTCGCGCAATTTTGCTTGACGAAGAAATTGATAAACTTTCGCCAACAAGTGAATTATTATTAAATTTTGCGGGACGGGTTGAGCATGTTGAAAAAGTTATTAAGCCAGCTTTAAAAAGTGGCAAAATTGTGATTTGCGATCGTTTTGTTGATTCAACTTTTGCATATCAGGGAAGCGCTATGGGCATAGCTTCGGAGATAATTGAAAAAATTCAAAAAATTGCTATTGGAGAATTTTTACCCGATATAACTTTTTTTATTAATGTTTCCGTTGAAGACGCTTTTGCCCGAATTTCAGCGCGCGGAAATAATAATCGTTACGAAAAACTCGGTAATGAATTTCATCAAAAAGTTTATGCTGGATTTTTTGAATTGGCGAAAAAAAATTCTCGTATTAATATTGTTGACGGAACGCAAAATCAACAACAAGTTTTTCAAAAAATTTTAAATATTATTAATCAAAATTAATTTCTTTTATGAGTAAAAAAAATAAAATTGCACTAGTTGGTGCGGGCAATATTGGTGGGACTCTAGCTCATTTGGCTGGTTTAAAAAATCTAGGCGATATTGTTTTGGTCGATGTTAATGACGGAGTTTCAAAAGGTAAGGCGTTGGATATAGCGCAATCCTCGGTGGTTGAAGGTTTCGACGCGCATATTTCTGCCGGAAATGATTTTTCTTTGATTGAAAATTCTGATGTTGTAATTGTAACCGCGGGAATTGCTCGTAAACCAGGAATGAGCCGTGATGATTTGCTCGCGACTAACACTTCAATTATAAAATCTGTTGCGGAAAATATTAAAAAATTTGCCCCACATGCTTTTGTAATTGTAATTACAAATCCACTCGATGCGATGGTTTATGTTATGCAAAAAGTTTCGGGTTTGCCAAAAAATAAAGTGGTCGGAATGGCTGGCGTTCTTGACTCTTCGCGAATGTCATATTTTTTATCGCAAGAATTTAAAGTTTCGGTTGATAATGTTCATTCCTGCGTTTTGGGCGGTCATGGCGATACGATGGTGCCATTGGTGCGATATTCAACAATTGCCGGGATTCCAATTCCTGACATGATTAAAATGGGCTTTTCTTCGCAACAAAAAATCGATGAAATTGTGCAAAGAACTCGCGATGGTGGAGCTGAAATTGTAAAATTGCTTGGCACCGGTTCGGCGTTTTACGCGCCCGCGACTTCGGCGATTGAAATGGCCGAAAGTTATTTATTCGATAAGCGCAAAATTTTACCGGTTGCCACTAATTTGCAAGGCGAATATGGTTTGAATGATTTATATATCGGAGTGCCGGCAATAATCGGTAAAAATGGTGTTGAAAAAGTTATTGAATTGCAATTAACTTCTGAAGAAAAAATTATGTTTGATAATTCAGTGGACGCCGTTAAAAAGCTAGTCGCGGAAATAAAATTATAATTTTAATTTAATCATTTATTGCGACCAAAATGCCCGATATTAAAATACAATTCGGAAGGCTTAAATTTATTTTTTTTCTGATATTATTTATCTTTTTAATGATAATTTATCGAATGTTTTTTGTGGTTCTTACTCACGACAGAACTAATATTAAAAATATTTATGAGTCACGAAAAAATGTGAGAAGGGCTGATATATATGACCGAAATGGCGTTTTGGTCGCAACCGATTTGAAAACCAAATCTCTTTATGTAAGTTCAGTTTTAGTGCGCGATGCAAAATATGTCGCCGACTCTTTATCTAAAAGCTTTCCCGATTTAAAATACGAAGAAGTTTTAAAAAAAATTATCGAAGGAAAAAATAGTAAACATTGGATTTTAATTAGAAGAAATTTAACGCCTTCGCAAGTTGAAACTGTTGAGAAATTGCAAATTGCCGGATTGATTTTCGAAGATGATTTAATCCGCGTTTATCCACAAAAATCAATTGCTAGTCATTATGTCGGGTTTGTGGATCTTGACAGAAAGGGCTTGTCGGGCATTGAAATGCAACATGATCGCAAATTGATGACGAGTCAAAATCTTTATTTGGCGATGGATGTTCGCATTCAAGATATTTTATTTGATGAGTTGATGAAGGCGAAGGATGAGTTCCGCGCCAAAGCGGCTTCGGGGATTGTAATGAATGTTAATAATGGCGAAATTTTGGCGATGGCTTCAATTCCATCTTTTGATGCAAATTTGCAAAGTGAAGCCTTGCCCGAACAGCGATTTAACATGGTTACGAGTGGTTCGTATGAACTTGGATCGGTGATGAAAATTTTTACAAATGGCGCCGCTTTCGAGCATAATTTAATAAATATGGAAGATGTTTATACGGTAAATGAGCCAATAAAATATGGCAGATTTTCGATTAAAGATCACGATAAATATGGCGATCAATTGACCGTCAAAGAAATTTTTGCTAAAAGCTCCAACATAGGAACTGTAAAGATCGCGGAGAAATTGGGAATTTATAATCAAAAAGAATTTTTATCAAAATTTGGTTTTTTAAAAAAAGTCGAAGCAGATTTTCCGGGCCTAGGAAGAACAATTTATCCCAAAAATTGGCGAGAAATAAACTTGTTTACAATTTCTTATGGACATGGTATCGCATCGACTCCGCTTCATTTGGCTCTAGCGACTTCAGCGATTGTTAATGGCGGATATTTATATAAACCGTCATTTTTAAAACTTGAAAAAAATCCTGACCAACCCAAAAAATTAATCAATGATGAAACGGTGGATAAAATGCGCAAAATGATGCGAAGCGTTGTCGAAGAAGGTACGGGAAAATATGCAAATATCGATGGATATGAAGTTGGTGGCAAAACTGGAACGGCGGATCGTGCCGAATATGGTAGTTATAATGAAGGTCAAACCTTAGCTTCTTTTGTCGGAGTTTTTCCAATTTCAAACCCGAAATATTTGGTTTATGTAGTTTTTGATAGGCCAAATTATGTATTCAACACGGCGGGCATGGTTGCAGCTCCCGCGGCGGGTCGAGTTATAAAAAATATCGCACCACTTTTGTCAATAAATGTTAAAAATTTCAACAAAAATTAATTCGAAATATCAAAGCTTGCTTTAGCTAAAAATATTCCGCAAGAAATTGCTAAATTTAATGATCTTTGGTTGTTTTTCATTTTAATTAAAAGTTTATGATGGGCTTTGGAGTGAATGAAATCAGGCGCTCCAGCGCTTTCTTTGCCAAATAAAATAAAATCATTATCTTTAAATTTAAACTCGTGGACTCCTTCTTGGGCTTTGGTTGAAGCCAATATAAGTCGCGCATTATTTTTTAAAATATTTTCATCATAAAAATTTTCAAAAGATGAGTGTCGGACAATTTTAACTGAATCAATATAATCCATTGCCGATCTTTTTATTCTTTGTAAATCAAAAGGAAAGCCAAGTGGTTCTATCACATGAAATTCAGCATCGAAGCACGCGCAACAACGAATTATGGTTCCAACATTTCCAGCTATTTCCGGTTGGAATAAAACAATTTTTAACATTTTGTAAAATTGATGTTTATTTTTAAAATTATTTTTTTTATATTTTGTAAACAATTGCAAATTTACAACTATTAAAGTTTGTTTGATATTGTTTTTTAACAGTTTAGATTGTTTTATTTTAATCTAATAATAATCTATTCAAAATAAGTTTTGTATTTTGAGTAAATTTTTTTTGCAAATTAATTTTATATTTTTATTTTGATGTCAGAAAAAGTCAAAATCGTTTTCATAGAAAAAGGAGAGACGAAAGAATTCGAAGTTCCGGTTGGATCTTCTGTTTTAGAAGTTGCGCATAACAACAATATTAACCTTGAGGGCGCCTGCGAAGGCTCTCTTGCTTGTTCCACTTGTCATGTGATTGTGGATAAGAAATTTTATGATAAATTAAATCCTCCTTCAGAAGATGAAGAAGATATGCTTGATTTAGCTTTTGGTTTAACTCCAACTTCAAGATTGGGTTGCCAAATAATAATGACCAAAGAGTTAGATGGGCTTACTTTAATAGTTCCCGACGAAACTCGTAATATTTCAATAAACAATTAAATAAACTCAAAAATTATGAAAAAAAGTTTAATAATTAAATTAGCAATTGTTTTGGTAGTTTTAGTTCTATCATATTGCGTGTTTTGGTTTTTTAAAGCTGGTCAATCTGAAAAGCAAATCAATAAATTTATTGCCGACAACTCTTCTTATATCACGGCCGGAGAAATCTCCGTTTCTGGTTTCCCAATTGCTCAAAAAATTGTGATATCTGATTTAAAAATCACCGTTCCAGTTAATTTAATTGCAAAAAGACAAATCATCATAAAGCAATTACAAGCTAACTCTGGAATATTTTCCAATGAATTTGTTGTTAACTTTACCGATGTAGTAAAAGTTCAAGATCTTGATAATTCTGGAGATATTTTTGATGTTGAGTTTGTTTCTCAACCAGAAATACTCGTTTCTTTACTCGATGGCGCGATTTCAAAATTCCAATATAATGATGTTGGTTTTAAAGTTCTTGATGCCGAAAAAAATGTAGTTAACGCAACTACCGGAACTTCTATTTTATCAGAAAATTCAGTTGATGAATCAGACAAACGCACTAACAAAATAAATATTTCTTTCAAAGATTTGGAAGGTTATACCGTTATTGATTTTTATAAAAATCTCTTAGAGAAAAAAGTTATCGAAGGCATCAAAACCGAAGAAATTAAAGTTAACATCAACCCGGTTGCTATGCTTGATCCTAATATTCAACAAATGCCTCCAATTTCTCCTGACCAATCTGGAGTTGTTCAGCCTAATATGATGGCGCCAGTTGTTGATCCATCGCAAGCTCCTGTCGTAACCAATACAGCTTCAACGATACCTCCAATTGACGGTAATGCTGCGGTTGCTCAAGCTCTTGCGAGTCAAAATGGTGGCAATCCAGTAGCGGTTCCAACTGATGGTTCTAACCCAGCTCCAACTGCTAATGCTGATCTAAATAATCCACAACAAATTCCATCTCCTGATGCAATTGTGGAATCCGAAGTGTCCAAACATAATGTTGTGATTGACATTGTTTTGACTTTAACTCCATCGGTTAAACAAGAACAAGGAGAAACTCCTCCAGTTGACCCAACTCAAGTTCAAGAATTGCCGGTTCAATATGTACAAAACATTAAAATTAATAATGTTGAGTTAAGCAACGCTTTATACAAAATCAACATTACTGGTGATGCAATTAGCGCTTCTGATGACAATTATCCATCTGGCGGAATCACCGTGAAAGTTGAAAAAATTGCCAATCTTGTGGCGCATTTAAAAGGTCAATTCAAACAACTTTCTCAATCTAAGAAACCTACAGTTCCTTCGAACGGAGTTGATTTGACAAGTGAGCAAGCTCAACAAAATCAAGTTCAAAATTACGATATATTCTTAAACAATATATCTGAAAAATTGACTGATGTTTCTAATGAAATAGCTTCAAAAAATTCTGTTTCAAAAGACAATGTCGCACAATTCGATGTTAGAAGAGAAAAAAATCTTGAATTCTTAATTAACGAAGTTCCAGTGCGCGAAATAATTGGAAAATTCTAAAATTATTTCTCCAGAAGTGAATATTGAAAACGCTATTAAAGAGGCGGTTGAGATTCTTAAAAAGAACTCAATCGCCTCTGCTTTTTTGGAAGCGAGAATATTAATGTCTTTTGTCACCAATCTTTCCAGAGAGGATATTATTTTCAAGTCCGCCCACATCAATCTTTCACAAGATCAAAAAGACAAATATTTAGAATTAATTCACAAGAGATCTAAAAAAATTCCCTTAGCGCATTTAACAAATAATCGCGAATTTTTTGCCAATAATTTTTATGTCGATGAAAATGTTCTCGATCCCCGACCCGATTCGGAGACAATGATTGAAATGATAATTAAAAAATATCAAAAAACCTCCTTTTTAAATCTTTGCGAAATCGGTTGCGGTTCAGGATGCTTGATAATTTCGCTTCTAAAGCACTTTAAGGATTGGCGAGGATTAGGAGTTGATATTTCCAAGAAAGCTCTCGAAATTGCCCAAAAAAACGCCCAAAGCAACGAAGTTTTTTCAAAGATTGAATTTCTAGAATCAAATCTTTTTAAAAATTTTCAAGATAATCAGATTTTTGATATTATAATTTCCAATCCACCTTATATTCCAAGTGCCGATATTGAAAATTTACAAGACGAAGTTAGGCTTTTCGAGCCAAGAATCGCTCTTGATGGCGGTTGCGACGGTTTAGATTTTTATCGAAATATTGCCAATCGATCTCGAAAATTTTTGAAAAATAAAGGCAGTATTTTTTTAGAAATTGGTTATAATCAAAGCCAAGAAGTTGTGGATATTTTTGAAAAATCTAATTTTAAATTCATTAATTCCGCCAAAGATTTAAGCGGAATAATCCGCGTTTTGGAATTTGAAAAAATATAAAAATTTATGAAAAATTTAAAAGTTTTTAACAAAATTTTTGAAATAAAAAATTTTGTAAATGACAATAAAAAATTAAATAAAACTATAGCCTTCGTGCCTACAATGGGTTCACTTCATCAAGGACATATAACTCTAATTGAAAATGCTAAAAAATATGCCGATATTGTTATCGTCAGTATTTTTGTAAATAAAGCGCAATTTAATGATTTAAAAGATTACGAACTCTATCCGCAAAATTTAGAAAATGATGTTACGATGTTGAGCGAAGTGGGTGCGGACGCCTTGTTTGCGCCATCTAATTCAGAAATTTATGATGAAAATTTTTCTTTCAAAATCGTTCCAACCGCTATGGTTGATTGTTTGTGCGCCAAGGATAGAGTAGGGCATTTTGATGGTGTCGCTTTAATCATTACAAAATTATTTAACATAATTAATCCGCATTATGCTTTGTTTGGAGAAAAAGATTTTCAGCAATTGGCGATTATTAAAAAATTAGTTAAAGATTTGAATTTTAATATAGAAATTTTAAGCGTTGAAACCGTTCGAGAGTCTTCGGGTTTGGCGATGTCTTCGCGCAATCAAAGATTGTCCGCGCACAATAAAATCAAAGCATCGATGATTTACAAAATTCTTAAAGAAATTAAAATTAATCCGAAAATAATTGAAGAAAAAAAACGCGAATTGCTCACAAATGGTTTTGAAAAAATTGACTATCTTGAAGTTAGAAATGAGGATAATCTTAAATTGAATATGGACATAAATTCTCCGCAAAAGCGTCGAATATTTATTGCAGTTTATTTAGAGGGAGTTAGGTTAATAGATAACATATCATTATAACTTTTATTAGATAAAATATGATTTATATCATCTTTAGCAATATCGGCATGGCAATCATGACGATGTATGTCTATCTTCGCTATTCCCATTTTAGAATTAATTCAAGTAAAGAAATAAATGAGTTGAGACATAAATCTGATTCACAAGCTACGGAATTAAAATATTTTGATGCTAAACTTTTGAGTTCAATTAAGGGTTATCAAGATAAGGTCGAGGCGCTTTTAATCGAAGTTGGAAAGGTTAGGCAAGAAAAAGAAAGAGAAATGGAATTGCGCGCGAATTTTGAGAAAAAATATGAAATATTGAATCAGAAAAACAATGATCATGAATCAGTTCACGCTGAAATAACCAATGCCATTTTAAATATTGTTAACGACACGCACGAAACCGCTAAAAATCTAGGGAAGGACCTCTATGAAAAAATTAGCGATTCTTATAAAAAAGAAGTTCAAGAAAATCAAAATTTAATGTCGAAAGTTAATCAAAATGTTGCGGATTTTGTGGCAAAATTTAATTCTGCACAAAATCAAGTTATCAAAGATAAAGAAGATTATAAATTTCATGAATTATTTCAGCCCGCCAATAGTGAAGTTTCGAAAAATTTAATAATTGATGTTTTGAATTTTGTTAGAAATCAAGGTTTTGTTACCAATAAAAATCTTTTTATGCCTGAAAATTTTGATGAACAAAAATCTAAATTGATGCTTTGCGAAATTGCATTTATAAAAAGCAATAAGCTCTATATCCTTGATTTTAAAGGCACCAATTACATTTTTGAATATTTTGCAAGCAAGGCCAAAAATGATAAAATGGCAGAAGAGAACTTCAATATAAAATTTAAAAGATATTTAATGTTATTAAGTAGTCATAGATATTATGACCTTATAAATCGCGTAATAAATTCCGAAAATGGTCATCATATTTCTTTCAAGGTTATCATAGTTGTGCCAAGTAAAAATGAAATTAAGCTATTAAAAGATTTGCATTATTATGAAAAGGCGCAACAATTAAATTTCGAAATTCTCGATATCGAAGATTTAAATAAAATTACATCTTAAATTATGACTAATATTTTGCCAAAAGTTGCCCAAAAAGGTTCTTATAAAATTGAAGTTGAGGCGGGTAAAAAATATTCTTGGTGCTCATGCGGTCTGTCATCGAGTCAGCCATTTTGCGATGGTGCCCACAAGGCTCATAAAAATGCCGATGGAACCAGCGTTATGAAGTCGGTGGCTTATATTGCCGAAGAGTCAAAAACAGTTTATTTTTGTGGTTGCAAACATAGTAAAAATGGCATGTTTTGCGATGGTTCACATTCCAAATTGAACAATGAGTAAATCCGCAAAAACAACTTCACAAAATTCTCCAAAAAAAACTGGTAATATTCGCAAATTATCAGCGCTAATTCCTTATTTTAAACCCTACAAAAAAGAAGTTTTTTTTGCAATGTTGGCGCTTTTAATTACGGCTTTGATGGTGTTATTTTTTGGAAAGGCAATAAAATATTTAATCGATTTTGGATTTGCGAAACGCGATCAACTTTCGTTAAATTTAGTGCTAATGATTTTTGTTTTGGCGGTTGGAGTTATGTCGGTGGCGGGTTATTATCGATCTTATTTAATCAATTCGGCATCGGAAAAAGTTATCGCTGATTTGCGCAAAAAAATTTATGATCACATAATCCGAGTTTCCGCAGAATTTTTTGAAATTACCAAAGCCGGCGATGTCGTTTCGAGGCTTTCGGTTGACACTACAATTCTCTACAATGTTTTGAGCAATACGATTTCCTTTTTATTAAGAAATTTGATTCTTTTTTTGGGGGGCATGTTCTTTTTATTTCTTACTAGCCCCAAACTTAGCATAATTTCATTTTTATTGATTTTTGTTGCCATAATGCCAATTTTTGTTTTGGGTCGATTAATAAAAAATTTATCGCATAAAGTACAAAATTCATTGTCATTTGTATCATCGCATATCGAAGAGTCCGTAAACGGCATCAAAACAATCCAATCCTATTTGTGCGAAGATAAAGAAGTGCGTAACTTCAAGAATTTTGTTGACGATTCTTTAAAAATGGCGATTGAGAAAATTCGCATAAAATCATTGATGGTTGCGATGGTAATTTGTTTAGCTTTCGGCTCAATCGCCGTGGTTATTTTGGTTGGAAGCCAAGATGTTTTGAATGATAAAATGACCTCGGGCGATTTGTCTTCCTTCCTTTTTTATTCGATAATTTCCGCAACTTCTTTGGTTGCGCTGAGTCAAATTGCCGGACAATTGCAAAGCGCATCGGCTTCGGCAGAAAGAATTTTTGAATTACTCGATATCAAATCGCCAGTTTTAGAAAAATTGGATTCTGAAAAATTTATTGAAACAAAAAATATCGATATAAAATTTAATGAAGTATTTTTTTCTTACCCAAGTCGCAAAGATTTTGATATTTTGAAAAATTTTAATTTAGAAATAAAGCGGGGTCAAAAGATTGCCGTTGTAGGTTCTAGCGGTTCTGGTAAAAGTACTATTTTGCAATTATTGTTAAGATTTTATGATATTGACAGCGGTTCAATTTCTTTAAATTCACAAGATATTCGCAATTTATCTTTCGCCGATTTACGCAAAAATTTTTCATATATTTCTCAAGATTGTTTTATTTTTTCAGGAACGATTTTGGAAAATATTGCTTATGTTGATAAATCAATCACCGCCGAAGTCGTCGCAAAAATTATTGAAGAAAATTCTGCGCTTCATTTGATCAAAAATTTACCGCTCGGAGTTAATAGTTTTGTTGGTGAAAAAGGCATAAAATTATCGGGCGGAGAAAGGCAAAGAATTGCGATTGCGCGCGCTATTATCAAGGATTCGCCAATCTTACTTCTTGATGAAGCGACTTCGGCGCTTGATAATCAAAATGAAAAATATATCAATCAGGCAATGCTCGATTTTGCTCGCGATAAAACCATTATTACCGTTGCTCATAAATTATCTTCGATCATTAAAGCCGATAAAATTATTTTTGTAAAAGATGGTCAGGTTGTTGAAGCGGGAACCCATCAAGAGCTTATTGCGCAAAATGGTTTTTACCAAAAAATGTATGAAGCAGAAATTTTAGAAGAAGTAAAATAAGCAATTCCATTTCAATTTTTAAATCAGTAATTGGGGCATAATTAAAATGTCGTGAAAAAACTTATCGCGAATGCGAAGAGTTGTTGGTTTTCTAATGCGTATGGGAAAATTATTAAGTGGTGGAGAGGGCAGGATTTGAACCTGCGAACGCTTACGCGGGCAGATTTACAGTCTGCTGCCATTGACCACTCGGCCACCTCTCCACAAATGAATGGATTTAAAAAATAAAAATTGGAGCGGGTGAAGGGAATCGAACCCTCACGGCCAGCTTGGAAGGCTGGAACTCTACCGTTGAGCTACACCCGCTAAAATTAAAATTTCAATTTGATTTAAAAAGAAAAAGCTTTTTTGAAGCTAAATTTTTTGAATTTATTCTCAATTATATTTTTGATTATTAAAAATGCTAGTGCATTTTTAACAACTCAAAACTATTTATTAGTTCGTTAAAATAAATAAAGAAAATTTATTTTAACTCTTCCAATAATTTATTATAAAATTTTTCAAAATCTTTGAAACTATTTTTCTTTTTTTCGGTTGTTTCTTGATTCATGACAAAATTTATTGCCTTAGTTTCGATAGCTGTGAGCCTAATGTTTTCAATGATTTGAGGATTTTTTTGATAATATTCGATCACTTGTTTTTCTTGTCCTGGGAATCTCGCTAAAACTTTGGCAATTTCTTTATCAAAATCTTCTTTGCTTAATTCAATTTTATTTTGTTCGCAAATTTTTGACAAAATAATGCCACAACGAATCATTTTTTTAGCCAACTCTTCCTTGGTTTCGCGAGCCTTTTCTTTTTCTTTATCATTTTTAAATTTTTGTGGATTAGTTTTTAATTCTTCCTCAATTTCACGCCACATAATATTGGTTTGCTCTTCAACCATTCCTGTCGGCAAATCGAAATCATATTTTTTATTTAAAAACTCGAAAAGCTCGATTTTAAAGGCGTCGAAAGACATTTCATCGTTACGCTTTTCTAATTCTTTTTTAAGATTTTCTTCAAAAACTTTTTTACTTTCAAGTCCAAAACTTTCTTTGACAAATTCATCGGT
>CAIOKL010000259.1 GCA_903858915.1 uncultured Alphaproteobacteria bacterium
ATCAACATTAAAAAATGGTGATTTTAACAAACATGCTAAATTAAAGCAATCAGACGGGAGTAAGGCAAACTTAGCTAAACTTAAAAAATCTTGAATCAATAAATTTTCGCTGAATTTAATTTTTCCAACGCTCACAAAAGGAATTTTTAATTGGTTAAAATTTTGTGATAATTTTTCAATTAAACCATTTTGTCGATTGCGCACCAAAATCATAATATCGCCATAATTTATTGGGCGATTTTTATCTTGAATTAATCGTTTTTCATCAATCCATTTTTTAATTTTTTGGGCAATGGATTTTGCAAGAATATCTTTATTATTATCGATGGTTTGGTTGCTAAAATCGATTTGCCAATTAAAGTCAGGGGCGTTTTTTTTTGAGGTTTTTTTGGTGATTTTCTGTGATTCTTGATCAGGCTTCGAATCTTGATTTTGAAGCGATTTCGTCCCATAATTATTTTCTAATTGAAGAGATTCTTTTTCATCAATAATTTCATCATTTTGCCAAATCTCAACGCGTCCCGCGGTTTGACGAAATGATTGATGATTAACATATTTGCCAATTTTGCACAAAGCTTTGTTGAGTGGATTTTCACTCGATTCGGCGGAATTAAAAACCGCATCAACAAGATTTAAAATATTAATTCCTGAACGAAAAGAAATATTTAGATCAATATTTTGTAATTTGTAATTAGATTTTTGCGCAAAATAATCGTGAAATAATTTGGTTTGATTAATGTCGGCACCTTGAAAACCCATGATAGACTGCTTCTCGTCGCCCACCACAAAAATGCTTCGCGATTTTGCCGACGAACTTTCGCCAGAAAAAAAATCATCAGTTAAAGATTTTATTATCGACCACTGAATCGGGTTGGTGTCTTGCGCTTCATCGATTAAAATGTGATCGAAAGAGCTGTCCATTTTTAATTTTATCCACTCGCAAAATTCAGGATTTTCTAAAATTTGATTGGCGACATTAATTAAATCGCCGTAATCTAAATAACAATTTTCAGTTTTAATTTTTTGAAAATCATCTAAAATCGCCACCACGATTTTAATTAAATTTGCGCTATTTTCGATTGTTGTAAGTGCTTGATATTGTTGGTTAAAATCGCTAATTGCAATATAAAAATTATTAATTTCACTGGCGAAATTTTCATCAATTTTTTTGCTAAATTTTCGTGGCGAATGCTCTTTTGTAAAAAAACCATTATTCAAAAATTCAAAATTTTCAATTGCGGGTTTTTCTAGAAATTTTTTAATATTTTCACAATATTTTAAATCATTTTTACCGGAACTTTTGGCGAGTTCTTGAGTAAAAATTTTCAGCTGTGAAAGATTTAAATTTTCAATAAAATCATCAAAAATTTTAAGAGAAATCTCGAGAAAATTTTTGTTTTCAGAATCGATGTTAAATTTTTTATAAATTTCCTTTACGGCATTATCAATTCCAAAATATTTATGTTTAATAAAATTGATTTTATCCTTGTCGCGCAAGAGGTTTGAGACTAATGAGCTAAAATTTTCATCGCTAGTTTCGGAATTAATTTTAAAAATTAAATCATGCAGTTTTTCATCGTTAAAAGCGTTTTGTAAAACATTTTTTTGCGAATTTTTCAGTAAAATTTTAGCTTGATTTTCTTCGAGTAATTCAAAATTTATGGGAATTTTTGCTTCGAATGGAAAGCTTTTTAAAATCGATTGACAAAAGCTGTGAATAGTTTGAATTTTTATTTTTAATTCGGCATCTAAATTTTTTATTAAAAGCCCGCGAGCCTTAGATAGGATTTGATTTTCTGGCTTAATTCCCGTCAAATTTAATAATTTTTCGAACAATTCTTCATCGCTACAAATTATCCAATTTTGCAATTCATGATTGAGCCTTTCTTGCATTTCCACTGAAGCGACTTTTGTGTAGGTCAGGCATAATATTTTATGAGGCGCAACATCTTCAAGTAAAAGTCTTAAAATTCTGTCGGTGAGAACTTTGGTTTTGCCCGATCCTGCCGATGCCATGACCCAAACCGAATTTTTTGGATCGGATGCGAGTTGTTGAGTTTGTAGCGGATTAAACATTTTTGATCGGGTTTTTTTCTCTAAAAAACTAATTTTTAGATTAGCTTTTTAGAGATTATAGTTATTGCGAGCTTTGCGAAGAAGCTTCTCCTTCTGGATCTTTATTTTCTTGAGTAAGAATTTGTTCTCTTTCGCGAATTAAGCGACGATATCTAGCGACATTGGCATTATGTTCTTGAAGAGTTGCTGAAAAAACATGATCTCCTTTTCCACTTGCCACAAAATAAATATAATCAGTGGTAAGGGGGTTTAAAACTGCTTTAATCGAAGCTAATCCCGGATTGCAAATTGGAGCCGGAGGTAAACCGTAAATGTGATAAGTATTAAAGTTCGAATCGTTTTGAATATCGCTAACACGAATTTGCCTTTCAAGCTTTTTGTCGCCGAATGTGAAAGAGTAAATTATTGTTGGATCGGATTGAAGTTTTATACCTTTCTTTAAGCGATTAGTGAAAACTGACGCAACTATTCCGCGCTCAGAGTTTAAGCTGGTTTCTTTTTCAACGATTGAAGCGAGAATTATGGCTTCTTCTTTGGTTTTTAAAGGGATTGTTTTGTCGCGTTTTTCCCAAAGTTCATTAATTGCCTTATTCATTGAATCTTGCATTCTTTTTACCATGCCTTGCTTGGTATCGTTGTATGAATAAAAATAAGTTTCGGCTAATAAGCTTCCTTCGCGAATTTTTTCGGGTGGATTGCCGATTAGTCCTGCGGATTTGGTGATAATTGCCAAAGCGGAATGTGAAGATAAACCTTCGGCGATGGTAACTTTTCTAAAGAAAACATTGCCACGAATTAGTTTGTGAAGAATTTTGTAGTAGGAAATATTTTTTTCGAAAAAATATTCACCATAACGCACTTTTGGGTCAATACCTTTAATTAATTGACCTATGTATAAGAAGGCTCCAGGGCTTTTGATGATTTTTTCTTGATGAAGTCTATCAACAACTTCGCGAAGAGTCATACCGCTATCGATTATAAATCTTTTATCTTCGCGATGATAAGAATTTGGAGCGTTAAAATATGCAACAAAAGCGAAAGACAAAAATACATAAAGGAAGGTTATAACGGAAAATGTTGCGCAAGCTATTAGAATTTTATGTTTCATTTTAGAATCGTTTTAAGATCAAGCAACCATTGGTTCCACCGAAACCAAATGAATTTGACATTACGATGTCAATTTT
Source organism: uncultured Alphaproteobacteria bacterium (assembly GCA_903858915.1). Classification (GTDB taxonomy): domain Bacteria; phylum Pseudomonadota; class Alphaproteobacteria; order Rickettsiales; family UBA1997; genus CAILUF01. The sequence continues at coordinate 3,261 of CAIOKL010000259.1, forward strand.
TCTTTCTTTAGCTTTGTTAGCAACCAAATCGAGATCGCAACCCTCGGAAGGATCTTCAAGATTTAAAGTTGGTGGAGCTATATTGTCGCGAATTGCCTGAATTGAAAAAATGGCTTCAACCGCACCTGCGGCGCCCAAAAGGTGACCGATTGCTGATTTTGTTGAAGACATTGATAAATTGTAAGCATGTTCGCCAAAAACTTTTTTAACCGCGCCGATTTCAATTTCGTCTCCAAGTGGAGTTGAAGTGCCGTGAGCGTTGATGTAATCAATTTGTTCGGGATTTATTTTGGCGTGTTGTAATGCGAGTTTCATAGCATAAGTTGAGCCACGACCCGAAGATTCAGGCGCGGTCATATGATAAGCGTCTCCCGACATGCCATAACCAACAACTTCGGCATATATTTTAGCACCGCGTTTTTTGGCATGTTCAAGTTCTTCAAGAACAACAACACCAGCGCCTTCGCCCATTACGAAGCCGTCGCGTCTTTTGTCCCAAGGGCGCGAACCTTGAGTTGGATTGTCGTTAAAATTAGTTGATAAAGCGCGAAGAGCTGCGAAACCACCAATTCCAGATTCGCAAATCGCTGATTCAGCACCGCCGGCAATCATGACATCGACATCGCCATATTGAATCATGCGCGCTGAATCTCCAATGGCGTGAGCGCCCGAAGCGCAAGCTGTAACCACGGCGTGATTTGGACCCATAAAACCGTGACGGATAGAAATTTGACCAGAAGCTAAATTAATTAAACTTTGCGGAATAAAAAAAGGTGAAATTTTTTTGATGCCTTTTTCTTTCATGGTGATGACGGTTTTTTCAATGGCAGGAAGACCTCCGATGCCAGAACCCATCATTATTCCCGTGCGATATCTTTCCTCATCAGTTGTGGCAACGAAGCCAGAATCGGCGATTGCTTGATCAGCTGCGGCAACGGCAAAATGGATAAAGCGATCCATTTTTCTTTGTTCTTTTTGATCAATATATTTGTCGGGGTTGAATAAATCTTCGCCTTCGCCATATTTTACTTCGCCAGCAATTTTGCATGGCGATTCAGTTGGATCAAAAATGGTAATAATTCCTAGACCAGACTGATTGGCGATGATTTTTTTCCAAGTTCCTTCGGCGTTTGATGAAAGCGGAGTAACCGCTCCAATTCCCGTAATAACAATTCTTCTTTCGCTGTGCATTTTTAAAATAAAAATAAAAAGTTAAAATTTTTTTGCGGATTTTAATCCTTAAAAATTATTTTTAAAGAATTACTTTATAAGTTTAATCGATAAAATGAGTAATCTATAAAAATTTCTTGATAATCTAAGCTTGCTGGCGCCAATTTTTTCGCCATATTCATATTGAATTGGATATTCTTCAAAATTATTTAATAATTTTTGCTGATTTAATTTAATTAAAATTTCAATTAAGCAAGTAAAATCACTTTCGGTAATTAATTTTGTGCCTAATTTTTTATAAAGTTTTTGCAAAATATCGTTTTTGTAAATTCGATAACCGCTAGTATAATCTTTAATTTTATTTTGTGAATTTTTAATTGGAAAAAATGTTTGTAAAAATAATGAAATTAAAGCGCTAATTAATTTTCGATATCTTGGAAAATGGGCGATAGAGCTAGAATTTACAAAGCGCGAAGCCACCATAAAATCTAGATTTTTATTGTCAAAAATTTTAATCATATCTTTAAGTTGCGAAGGATTGTGAGTGCAATCCGCATCAAAAGATATAATTAAATCTTCGGGTTTTGAGTTAAAAATTACATGCAAAAAAGCTTTTTTATAAGCTAGGCCAAGACCGCGCTGATTCTCAATTGGCAGAATTGTTATCGAACATTTATTTTTAAAACTTTCAATGAGTTCAACCGAATTATCGGTTGAGCAATCGAGGCAAAAAATAATCTCAAACTCCCGTTGCATTAATTCAAATTCATGAATTATACTAGGAATAAGTTTTTGGATATTTTTTGCTTCATTAAAAGCGCAAAGAATTATTTTTATCAATTTTGTAAATAATTTAAGTTAAAAATTTATACATTTTTAAATGATTTATGATATAAGTTGCAAGTATTTTGATGCATTAATTATCGGTTCGGGTGGCGCAGGCTTGATGAGTGCTATTTCCGCCAGCGATAATAATTTAAAAAATATTGCAATAATTAGTAAAGTCTTGCCAACCAACAGCCACACCGTTTCTGCCAAAGGTGGAATCAATGCTAGTTTGGGAAATGTTACTAAAGATGATTGGAGATGGCACGCTTTTGACACCATAAAAGGTTCCGATTTTTTAGCGGATGAAGATGCGGTTGAAGTCTTGTGCAAGAATGCTTGCGATGCCATAATTTATCTTGAAAAAAACGGCGTAGTTTTTTCGCGCGATGAAAATAACAAAATCGCTCAAAGGGCTTATGGCGGGCAAAGTACCGATTTTGGCAAAGGCGAAATTGCTTACCGCGCTTGCTACTCTAAGGACAACACTGGGCAAACAATTCTTCATACTCTTTATCAACAAGCATTGAAAAAAAATGTAAATTTTTTTAACGAATATTTTGTAATCGATTTATTGGTTGAAAATAATCAATGTTTTGGCTGTTTGGCGGTTGATTTAAACAATGGAGAACTAATTATTTTTTCCGCCAAAATAGTGATTTTGGCAACGGGCGGTTATAGTCAAATTTACCACAATACCACTTCTTCGACAATTTGCACCGGAGACGGCACGGCGTTGGCGTTCAAGGCGGGAATCGATTTACAAGATATGGAATTTGTGCAATTTCACCCGACGGGAATTTATGGATCGGGCTTTCTAATTACTGAAGCAACGCGAGGTGAGGGCGGATATTTGCTCAATAAAAATCACCAAAGATTTATGCAAGATTACGCTCCGAAAATGATGGAATTGGCATCGCGTGATGTCATCGCGCAATCAATGGCGAAGGAGATTTTTAAAGGCAATGGCGCTGGCGAAAATGCCGATTATCTTTATTTAGATTTGCGACATTTGTCGAAAGAAACTTTGCGAAATAAAATTCCCGGTGCGGTCGATTTGGTCGAAAAATTTTTGAAACTCGATGTCAGCAAAGATTTAATTCCAATTGCGCCTTCCGCCCATTATTCAATGGGGGGAGTGGCGTGCGATGTTGAGTGCAATATAGCCGAAGGTTTGATGGCGGTTGGCGAAGTTGCTTGTCATTCGGTGCATGGCGCCAATCGATTGGGCTGTAATTCCTTGCTCGATTTAATTGTTTTTGGCAAAATTGCTGGCGAAAATGCTTCGAAAAATGCGCACTTAAATCAAAAAAATTCTTCAGAAATTACCAAAATTTCACAAAAAATTGCTCAACCAAAAATTACTAATTTTTATCAAAAATTTGTTTCAGACAAAAATTTTAAAGAGGTTATAAATCAACAACCTCTAAGTGAAATTAAAAAATTAATGCAAAAAAATAATGAAAAAACATTGGGCGTTTTTAGAAATCACGATTTAATTTTAGAAGGAATTAATTTTAATAAGGAGTTATTTAAAAAACTTAAAAATTATAAAATTTTAACTAAAAATTTATTATGGAACGAAGAGTTGATTTTATATTTAGAGCTTGAAAATTTATTGTTAAATGCCTTGGCGGTTGGATTCTGCGCTCTGAACCGCAAAGAGAGTCGCGGAAGCCATTATCGTTCCGACAATTTGGGGCATGATGACCAGAATTTTTACGGACATAGTTTGGTGCGACTGAAAAACTTTGATGAAATAATCATGGAATTTAACTTAAAACCTGTTAAAAATACTAATAAATTTATTTCCCAATCATAATTTATCATAAAAATTTATGCGATTTAGCGCTAATTTAAATATCATTATTAAGGCAATCGAGAAGGCTTCCAATCACATTTCTCGCGATTTTGTTGAGCTTGAAAATTTGCAATCAAATCCCGCCTCGGCATCCAAATTTACAAGCGCCTCTTATAATCGCGTCAAGCAAGTTTTAATCGAAGATTTCGCCAAATTTCGTCCCGAATTTAATATTGTTTTTAGCGACGGACAAAAAGTTTCTGTTCAAGAAAATTCCGAATATAGTTTGATTATTCATGTGGTCGACGGCATTGAAAATTTACTGCGCGCTTCAACCGATTTCACCGTTAGCATCGCCTTAATTTATCGCAATAGCAATGGACAAAGTGAAGCAATTTCGGTGGCAATTTCTAAAATTATCGGTGGCGAACTTTACTACTCAGAGAAGGGTTTTGGTGCATATTTAAACAATCGTCGAATTCGAGTTTCCAAAAGAACTAATAAAGCCGAAATGTTGACGGTTTGTGACGATATAAAATTGGCGGAAACTTTAAAAATTATGCCTCGCAATTTGGGTTGCAAAACTCTTGAAATTGCCAATTTAGCTTCGGCAAGAATTGAACAAATAATTTACAAAAAAACCAATTTTGAATTTTATCAACCATTCTTTCTGCTCTTGAAAGAAGCGGGTGGAAAGGTTGTTGAAGAGGATGATAAATTTATTCTCAGCAATAATTAATTAAAATGTTTTCAAAATAATTTTATAATTATAAAAAATTAATTTATAAAAAAATTATTGCCGTTA
>CAIOKL010000260.1 GCA_903858915.1 uncultured Alphaproteobacteria bacterium
TTATATGTTCGTTAATTAATTCAATATTTTAACGATCAAAATTCTCAAAACAATTAATTAAAATTAGAAAAATAATTTCTTCAAGTCTTTATTTTAAAGGCTTCATGAGTGTTTTATAATTTAATTATCGTATTGAAACAAACTTAATTAAACATGAAAAATACAGGAAAAGTTACGCAGATTATTTCTGCGGTAGTTGATGTTGAATTCGAAAATGGCGAAATGCCGGCCATTTATAATGCGCTTGAATGTCAAAATGACGGCAAAAAACTCATTTTAGAAGTCGCTCTTCATATTGGTGAAAAAACTGTCAGAACCATCGCTATGGATTCAACGGATGGTCTAACTCGTGGCGCAAAAGTTGTTGATACGGGTCGTCCAATTTCAGTGCCAGTTGGCGAAGCAACCCTTGGCAGAATCATGAATGTTATTGGCGAGCCAATCGATGAAAAAGGTGAAATTGTTTGCAAAGAACTTTATCCAATTCATGCTTCGGCGCCTTTGCTCGTTGATCAAGCAACCGAAACTGAAATTTTGGAAACCGGAATTAAAGTTATCGATCTTCTTGCTCCATATTCTAAAGGTGGAAAAATCGGATTATTTGGTGGCGCGGGCGTTGGTAAAACAGTTTTGATTATGGAATTAATCAACAATGTTGCCAAAGCTCATAGCGGATATTCAGTATTTGCCGGCGTTGGCGAAAGAACTCGCGAAGGAAATGATCTTTATCATGAGATGATTGATTCGGGAGTTATTGATACCAAAAATTTTAAAAATTCTAAAGTTGCCTTGGTTTATGGACAAATGAATGAGCCACCTGGAGCGCGCGCTAGAGTTGCTTTAACCGGACTTACTCAAGCTGAATATTTCCGTGACAAAGAAGGTCGCGATGTGTTGTTTTTTATCGATAATATTTTCCGCTTTACTCAGGCTGGTTCAGAAGTTTCAGCGCTTCTTGGTCGAATTCCTTCAGCAGTTGGTTATCAGCCAACGCTTGCCACAGAAATGGGCGCAATGCAAGAAAGAATTACCTCAACCAAAAACGGTTCAATTACTTCGGTTCAAGCGATTTATGTTCCGGCGGATGACTTAACAGATCCAGCTCCGGCAACTTCTTTTGCGCATCTCGATGCTACCACGGTTTTGTCTCGTCAAATTGCCGAAATCGGAATTTATCCAGCGGTTGATCCACTCGATTCAACTTCAAGAATTCTTGATCCAAGAATCGTTGGAGATGAGCATTATCAAGTAGCCAGAGAAGTTCAAAAAATTTTACAAGCCTATAAATCTTTGCAAGATATTATCGCCATTCTTGGAATGGATGAACTTTCCGAAGAAGATAAATTAACAGTTGCCCGTGCAAGAAAAATCCAAAGATTTTTATCACAACCATTCCATGTCGCCGAAGTATTTACCGGAGCTCCGGGAAAATTGGTTTCATTGAAAGATACAATTAGTGGATTTAAAGCAATTTGCGCTGGAGAATTAGATTATCTTCCGGAATCGTCATTCTATATGGTCGGAAACATCGAAGAAGCTGTTGCTAAAGGTGAGAAATTACTCAAAGAAAATAGCTAATTAATTTTAAATTGGATTGGAAATTTATTTTATGTCGGATTTAAAAATCGAAATAATATCAATAGAAGGCTCTATTTTTAAGGGTTCTTGCAATATTGCGGTTGTTCCGTCAACTTCCGGAGATTTGGGGATTATGCGCGGACATGAAGCGATAATTTCCAATCTTCGTGAAGGAGATATTCAACTTTACGATAACTCTCAAAATATCTTTAAAACTATAGCCGTAAAAGGCGGTTTTGCAGAAATGCAAGGCGAAGAAAAATTATTAGTGTTGATTGATTAAAATTAATCAAGAATGGCGTTTTTGCCAAAAAGTTTTGAATCAAAAATTTAAACTCAGCATTTTATATGCGATGCCCATTTTGCGGAAACCTCGAAACTCAAGTAAAAGATAGTAGAATTTCTGATGACGGAGAAGCGATAAAAAGACGAAGATACTGCCCCGCTTGCGACTCTAGATTCACAACCTTCGAAAGAATTCAGCTTCGTGAAATTACCGTTATTAAAAAAAATGGTGATAAGAAAATTTTTGATCCCGAAAAATTAAAAAAATCAATCGAAATGGCGGTCAGAAAGCGCCCCGTTTCAGAATTACAAGTTGAAAGACTTGTAAATAATATTGTTCGTCAACTTGAAGTTGAAAATGAAACCGAAATTTTATCCTCTAAAATTGGTGAAATAGTCATGAGTTCGCTCGAAAAGCTTGACAAAGTTGCCTTCGTCCGCTTTGCTTCTGTTTACAAAAACTTTGAAAAAACCGATGATTTCCAAAAATTTATTAAAAAAATTATTTAATGCCGATGAAACCAAAATATAATTTTTTTGATGTTTTGGATTTTTATGAGCAAAACGAATTGAACGAAACATTTGCAAATGAGCCGACCGATAAATTAAAAATTAGCAAAGAAGTAAATTTTTTGACGAATACCAAAAAGAAAGATGAAAAAAGCTCGCAAATACAAAATTCTAAAATCGCTTCAAGTGAAAAAAACATTGCTCAAACAGCTCCAAAAATAGCGCAATTGGAGATAAATAAAGTTATAGAGTCGCCACAAAATCAAGAATCGGCAATTATTTCAAATGTAAAAAACATTACCTCCACTTCTCATGCATTAGCAGAATTGGCAAAGAAAAATCAAATAAATTTTATGGAAAATAAAATATCAAATGCGGATGAAAAATTTTTACCGTTAAATCAAATTGTTGAAAATGCTCGGACCTTGGCAAGTAAAGCTCAAACCGTGGCCGAGTTAAAAGAAATTATTGAAAATTTTGACGGGTGCAATCTAAAAAAAATGGCAACAAATACCGTTTTTGTCGATGGAAATTCTGATTCTAAAATCATGATTATTGGAGAAGCTCCCGGAAATCATGAAGATCTGCGAGGGGTTCCATTTTGCGGTGATTCAGGCGAAATGTTGACCGCAATGTTCAATTCAATAAATTTAACTCGCGAAAAAGATTATTGCGTTACTAATGTAATTTTTTGGCGCCCACCGGGAAATCGTCGTCCAACCGAAGAAGAGCTGGCGATTTGTCGTCCTTTTGTTGAAAGACATTTGCAACTTTTTAATCCAAAAATAATAATATTGGTTGGCGCGACCGCAATGAATGCGATAATCGATACCTCCGAAACAATAAGTAATATTCGTGGTAAATTTATTGATTTTTCTCCGCAATTTTTAGAAAATAAAACCAAAATATTTACTATTTTTCATCCTTCTTTTTTGATGCGTCAATCTGCCAAAAAAAGATTGACTTGGTTGGATATGTTGAATTTGCAAAAATTTATAAAAAATAATTATGAAGAATAAAAAAAGATTATTACCTTTGGGATTTTACGACCTTACCGGCGCCGAAGCGAAGAAAAATTACGAATATACCAAATTGACTTTAGAAAGCTTCTTAGCAAGCGATTATGAGCTAATCAAAACCTCTTTGGTTGAGTTCGAGGAAGATTTTGACGCCAGAAATTTAAAAAATACATTTAAAGTTGTTGATAATATTTCTGGCAAAAATTTGTTTTTCAGAGATGATATTACCGTACAAATATCCAAATATATTTCTTCTCACGAA
>CAIOKL010000261.1 GCA_903858915.1 uncultured Alphaproteobacteria bacterium
AAAATAATCAAATGCGCCGTTGAAGAAACGGGAATAAATTCGGTCAAACCTTCGATAATTCCGAGAATAATAACTTTAAAAAAAATTGGTAAATCTAGCACTTTAAATAAAAAATAAGATTAAAAATATTGTCCGATAATTTAGCATTTTTTTAAAATAAAAGTCAAAATTTATTAAAAATCCTTGGAGGTTTTTTTAATCAAAACTGGACTTAAAATTAAAGTGGCAATGGTCGAAAAAATTATACCGCCAATTACCGTAATTGCAATTGGCTGTTGAACTTCCGCGCCAATGCCTTTTGAAAATGCCATCGGCAAAAATCCTAAACTCGCCACGCACGCCGTCATTAAAATTGGGCGCAATCTCGACATGCAAGATTCTTCGATATTGCGATTTTTTTTGAAAGTGCTAATCAAAATTATGGAGTTGAGCAAACCGATTCCGACTAAGGCAATAAAGCCGATATAAACCGAAATTGTGACGGGAATTTTACATAAATAAATTAGGAAAATTGCCCCACTTAAAGCGAATGGCACCGATGAAAAAATTATCAAAACTTTTTTGATTTTGCCAAAGATTTTAAAGAGAAGAAAGGCGATCAAAAAAATTATAAAAGGGACGATTGTTAAAATTTGTTTTTTACCATTATTAAAGTTTTCGAATCGCCCGCCCCATTCAATTAAATAGCCGTCCGGAAGCATATTTTTATCTTTAATTTTAGTTTCAATTTTTTCAATAAATTCTTCGTAATTTGTATCCGCTAAATAAATCGACAAACTTGAATATCTCTTACCAAAAATTCTTGGAATTGAGGTAATATCATAATTTTCTTTAACAGTGGCTACAGTCTTGAGCGGGAAGCTTCCGCCGTCTTTTAAAGTTATTGGAATATTTTCAATAGAGTCAAGTTTATTACGATTTTGTTCATTCAAATGCAAGACAATTGAAATAGGAAATTCGCCATTGTAAAAAGTTCCGACTCGCGCTCCAACCATGGCGTTACTGACTTCGCTGTTAACATCAAAAATATTGATTTGATGTTTGGCGATGGAATTATAATCGGGAATCACATCGATAAAATCACCTTTGCGAATCGAATTTAAAAAATCTTTTTCGACTGATTTCAAACTTTCATCTTGCGAAATTAAAATTTTAATTTCTTCGGTAATTTGCAATAATTTTTCAAAATCTTCACCAAAAATTTTTAAAGATAAATCCGCCCGACTGCCTTCGAGCATTTCGTTAAAGCGCATTTTAATTGGTTGCGAAAGACTAAATTCGCACTCTAAACATAATTTTTTAGCTTGCTCAAAATAATTTTGAGAAAGCGCTTTAGCATTCACTTTTTCGGACGGTTTGAGAATTATAAAAATATCGCCGATATTCTGTGGCATTGGATCGAGACCCGATTGCGAAGATCCAATTCGTGCAAAAGTTTTGTCAATTTGCGAATTTTGGCCAATTATTTTCTCAACATTTTGCGCAATTTTTTTGGTCGCCGAAAGACTTGAGCCTTCAGGCGCAACAATAGTTAGAACGATATCGCCTTCATTTAAATCTGGCAAAAAATCGCTTTCAAGTTTTGAAAAAATTAACAAAGAAAAAGCGAAAATAAAAAAACACGAAACAATAACTTTGTTGGGATTATTTAAGGATAATTTTAAAATTTTTCTGTAAAAATTTATGAAAATTGTAAAATATTTATTTTCTTTATGAACGCCTTTATTAATAAAATAAAAACATAAAATTGGCATTAATAAAAATGCCACAATTATGCTGGAAAGCATTGCTATTATTACATTTAAAGCCATTTGATTGAAAGTTTTTCCTTCAATTCCTGAGAACATTAAAATCGGCACATAAACTAAAATAATTATAAACATTCCGACAAAAACTGGCTTAAAAACTTCGCTAGATAATTGCGCAATATTTTCAATTTTGTGGTTGTCTTTTTTGCTAAAATGTAAATGACAAATTATATATTCAACCAAAACCACCGAAGAGTCGACAAGCAAGCCAAAATCAATGGCTCCGAGACTCATTAAGTTGGCAGAAATATCAAATAAATTCATGCACGAACTTAAAATTAAAACCGAAAAAATTATGGTTGAAGCGACGATCATTCCTGATTTTAAAGTGCCGAGCGCAAAGCACAAAACCGCTACAACCAGAAGGATTCCTTCGAGTAAATTTTTTAAAACTGTTTTGATGGTTTTGTCGATTAAAAATTGTCGATCATAAAGTAATTCAATTTGAAATTTTGAACTACGAGCGTTAATTTTATTAATTTCTTGCTTTACTTTGGTTAAAACTTCATTGCTGTTGGAGCCGGATTGGAGCATCACGGTGCCGATTATCGATTCTTTTCCGCCGACAGAAGCCGAACCTAAAAGTTGCGAATGATCTTGGCGCACTTCAACGATTTGATGAAGCGGAATCGCCTTGCCCGAATAATCAATTTTAATCGGCACATTCATTAAGTCATTTTGATCGCGAATATTGGCAAAAGTTCGAACGATTTTTTGTTGACCGTCTTTCTCGATATAGCCTCCGCCGTAATTCTCGCCAATCGATTGAATTTGGGCAATTATTTTTTTAGCGGTTAAGCCTTGCGCGGTAATTTTTTGGGGAATTAAATTAAGATGAATTTGTCGCTCATAACCACCAATCGTATCAATCTCGGCAACGCCTTGAATGCGCTTCAATTCGCGGGCAATTCGAAATTCTTGAAAGGCACGAATTTCCATTAAATCATGTTCATTTATATCTTCATTATTGTTTATTTTATTAACGACGCGGTAAATTATAATCTCGCCGATGCCCGTGGTTATTGGTGCAATAGTTGGTGAAATATTGGGCGGAAGCTGATCTTTTAACGAAGATAATCTTTGCAAAACTTGCGCTCGCGCGAAATAAATATCGACATCATCTTCAAAAATTAAAATTATTTGCGACAATCCGAACTTAGAAAGAGAACGCATCTCCTTAAGTTTTGGAACACCAAAAAGTTCCGATTCGATTGGATAAGTAACCGATTTTTCGATGTAAGCTGGGTCGATGCCGAAGGTTTTGGTGTTAACGATAACTTGTTTGTTGGTGATGTCGGGAATGGCATCGATTTTAACTTTCGAAAATGAATAAATTCCAAAAATTGAAATAACTCCGAAAGCAAACAGAACATAGGCTCGAAGCTCTAATAATTTTCTAAAAAATTTTTCAATAATATTGATTTGCATGAGTTATTTTAAGTTTTGTGGAATTGAAAAATCGCCAATTTTAACCATTAAATCACTATAAGATTCTGCCAATAAATATTGGGCTTCAAAAATAGCATCAATGGTTTGATATTCTTGCATATCAAGTTCAATATAAGTAATAAAATCGAGAATACCTTTTTTGAATTCAGCATTGGCGCCGTTGAGTCTAGAAATTATTTTCGGCACCAAATTTATTGTAAAAATTTGTGAATTTTTTAACTGAGCTTGATATTGCAAAATGTCATTTTCAATAACTTTTTCGAGTTGATTTTTTTCAAAATCATAAAGCCTGTTTTGCGCTTTAATTTTCGATTCGGCGCTAAATATTTTTTCTTTATTTTGATTTATAATTGGCACCGAAAGCGATAAGCCAATGCCATTTGAAGACTGACTTGAAGAAGCGCTCGAGGAATTTTGAATTTGCCCATGAATATTAACATTAGGCATTTGTTCAATTTTAGCATAATCTAATTCGCTTCGATATTTTTCAATGGTAAATTTTTGTCCTTTCAAATTTAGATTATTTTCAAAAGCTCTTTGTATCAGATTTTCCTTGGGTTCAAGATGGTTTTTATCGAGCCATTTTAAAGTGATTTTTGGCTGATTTGGCAAGTTCAAAAATATATTTAAATTATTAAAATTTTGCCTTAATTGATTGTTTAAAATAATCAAATCCCTCTGCACTAATTTAATGCGATCTTGGGCGATGATACTTTGAGCATGGCGGTTCGGCGAGTCCAACGCGATGTTGGAAAGATATTTACTTATTAACGACAAACGGTCTAAACGATTTTGCGTTAATTGAATTTTATTTTGCAAAATAAAATTTTGATAAGCCAATTTAAAAACTTGTGATTTAACCTCTAAAATCAAGGAGTTTCGGCGGTTTTCCTGAATTTTAAATTCAGAATTTTCAATATTATATTTGGTTGATAATTTATTAAAATACGGAATTTCTTGCGAAAGCGAAAAGTTATTTTGCGAGTTAGATTTGGTTGCCGAAATAGTTGGATTTGACCAATATTTTTGCTGATTGGCGAAGGATTTTTGACTCTGCGCGAATAAATCAAAAGCTTGAATATTGGCACTATTTTCTTCGGCGGTTTTTAATAAATTGTCAATATTATATTCAACACAAAGACCCTCTGAAGCTAATATTATCAAAAGCGCAACGGTTTTAAGAAGAATTTTTTTTAACATTGATTTGCGAGATTTAAACTGGTTTAATTTGTGATGACTTAATTCTATATCGTAAAAATTTTTTTACTATTAAATTTTTTAATCGGTTAAAAGCCTTGAAAATAAAGGAGGGAAGGGGGGGTCAATAAAATTTTAGGATTAAAAAATAAGATTTCAAAAGAAGAAGAGTAGGTTGATGACAAAGTTTTTTTTGTGGTACCTCCGGTCAGACTCGAACTGACACACCCGCAAAGGGCAATAGATTTTGAGTCTATCGCGTCTACCATTCCGCCACGGAGGCATAAATTAATATTTGCTTTAAAGCAAATATATCAAGCGCATTTATAATAACATTGAAGATGCTTAAATGTCAAAAATATTTTTAATCCGCGAAGAAATCCTTCAAGAAATCCTTCAAAAACTCAAAAATATTTTTAAACCAAAAATAATTCCTTAAAATTTTCCAAGCTTTTAAAATTACATTTTTTTTATCAATATTCATATTTCGCATATTAAATTATTAAATTAACCAATAACCGCGGTTAAATTCATAAAAGAAATATCCATAAAACTGAGAATATAACAATGTGAAAAACTATGATTATTCATCAAACAAGAGTTAGATGAAAATTAAACTCTGATTGATATTTATAAGTTATTTAAATGGAATCGGAAAGTGTTCAGAGTTTACAGCGCGAACAAACGAGAACAAATAACAATTTTACAACAAAAGCGAATATTTCTCAAAATCTTACCGCTAATTACCGCTAAACCCCCCCTCATATTTAAGTTTACATAATGTCAATTATGAGGTTATTTGCGTTTAAAAAATAGCCTAAACGGCTATTTTTAGCAAATAACGGGATAAGGGTTTCTCGCGTTAAAAAAATAGCCTAAACGGCTATTTTTAGCGAGAAACGGGATTAGGAGCCAAAGGCGACGCAATCCCCGGGGCAAGTCGTCTTCGAAATCAAAATGAAATTTTGATTGAGAAAAGCGACGAAGCCAAGCGACGCGGTCCCAGTCGCGGAGTCGTCTTCGAAATCAAAATTTATTTTGATTGAGAAAAGCGACGAAG
>CAIOKL010000262.1 GCA_903858915.1 uncultured Alphaproteobacteria bacterium
GCCTTCGGAAGGAATGAAGAGAGTTATGAAGATGAAAAAAATTTTTTAATTTCTAAATACGACAAAAATTCGCATAGTTTTGAAATCGAAGGAAAAAAATATTCAATTGGTCAATTAACCACGCCAACCTTAGCGGAAGCAAGAAAAGAACTCGAAACATTATCTCAAGATATTTCTGCATCAGCAAAAATTAGTGCATCTTCTCAAATTGGAAATGCTTACGATATACATCAAAAACAAGACGGAGCTAATGTTATAATGGTTGCTTCGCAATTTAATTTGCTAGAATTCGTAAATCAATTTTCTATACCAGAAAATGGAATTACTGGGTATTGCAATGATAAAACTCAGGGGCCAGCTTGCGTAATGGCGGCGCCATTTGCAACGGCATTTAGAAATTATCTCGTTGAAATTAACGAAGGAAAAGTATCGCAAGAATCAAGCTCTCAAACTGGTCAATCTGAAAAAAGTCAAATTAATACTTTGGGCGATACCATGAAGTTATTAAATGAGAGGCTTAAAGATTCTGGGAAGGGAACCTCGAATCAATCAACCCTATTTGGCGAGCCAATTCCCGACGGCGAATTACTATTCTTTAAAAATGGTTATATTGATTCTACTGATGATAACTTAAAAAAATTAAATCAATCAATTCAAGATGGAGGAAAAGAATTTAGGAGGCAATTAAAAGACTCTATCCGAGTCGGTATCCATCGTGATGTTTTAATTGCGGATACCAAAGATTCCACTAACCCAGTTTTTAAAATTCAAGTTTTAGCTTCGGCCATTCCCGTTTCGACCCAATATTCTTCCGTTGAGAATCCTGACTTATGGGAACCATTTGCTAGATTGGTTTTAGAGGCTCAATATGAACATACGATTCTCGAGGGTTTACGCGATAATGCGAAGAGAATAAAAGAAGAAAAAGAAACAAAGCCAATTCTGTTAACTATGCTTGGTGGTGGTGTTTTTGATAATAAGCCGGAATGGATAAAAGAATCGATGGCATTAGCGGTTGAAAAGGCTGGCGACTATGGAATCCCTTTTGAAGTTTCAATAAATTATTTTGATGAAAAGGCAAAAAAAGATTGGGGCGATGTTTCTTTTTTACGACCAGCAATTGCTGAAGCTCAGCAAAAAATTGAAGATCAAAAGGTTTCGTCAAAGCTATCCTCTGCGCAAATTGCAGAAAGTGGCTTGAAAACTCCGACTCATGAGGATATAGAATTAAATTTGGCTATATTGAAATCTCTGAATATAATTGCTACAGCTACTCCAGATAAGGATTATGAGGGTAAACCTGTTGTCAATTATTATGTCTCACATGGCAATGAAGAAGAAGCTAAAGCTTTTTCTCAAAGATTAAGGGATAAATATAAAATAACTGGCGGAGGTGGATTAAACAAACATCCCGTTAATCAAGATGATGGATACAAAATTATATTAACTCCAGAAAATATTAATCAAATAAAGCTCAAAAATGATCAAGAAGTTCCTCCGATTTCTCCATTTCTTGAAGCTTCTCAAGAAGCTAAAACATTCCCAGCATTAATTAATCCAGAAGAAGCATCTAAGAAGGCTTTAAGTCTCAAAGCAAAAATTAAATATGAGGTTTCGTCAGGTTATGATTATGATTACTCAGAAAAACCAGTAATTAACTACAAGATTGAGTTTGATAATAAGGCCACAGCCGATGCTTTTTCTTTAGAAATAATTAAGGATTATGATATTAAGGGACAGAGTGGTAAACAAAAATATTCGCAACCTACGGGTGATAAATTTTGCATTATACTCACCGAAAGAGATGTAGATTCAATCCTGCAGGCTCCTTCTAAATCGTCGCCTCCAGTTCCAGCTTCAGCTTCAGCTTCAGTTTCAGCTCCAGCTCCAGCTCCAGCTTCAGCTTCAGTTCCAGCTGAAACGGGGATTGTAGTTTCGGCTGAATTAGGTTTTGTTGGCCCTGGTGCTGGTGTAGTTCCGTCAATTGCGGATCTAAATCCTCCATCGCTAGAACCAGCTCCAGTGAGTTGTTTTTCTATGATGATGAAATTATTTGGGATGCGTAAATAGAAACAAAAAAAATCAACTAAATCTAATTACTTAAAATTTTTTTAATCAAAATTATTTGTGAAATTAATTTTTATAAAGCTAAAATATAAACAATAAAATTTAGTTTTAAAAAATATCAATCTCCAAAATTATGAAAAAAATTTCTGTAAAAAATCCGATTGTTGAAATTGATGGCGATGAGATGGCGCGCGTTATGTGGCACGCGATCAAGCAAAAATTAATCACGCCTTTTGTTGATTTAAATATTAAATATTTTGATTTGTCGATTGAAAATCGCGACAAAACTTCCGACCAAATCACTATCGATGCCGGCAACGCCATCGCTGAATTTGGCGTCGGCATAAAATGCGCTACAATCACGGCCGACGAGGCGCGCAAGAAAGAATTTAATCTTAAAGAAATTTGGAAATCGCCCAACGGCACGATCCGCAATATTCTCGACGGCACGGTGTTTCGCGAACCGATAGTTTGCAAAAATGTCCCCCGTTTGGTTGGCAATTGGCAAACGCCGATTATCGTTGGCAGACATGCCTTCGGCGACCAATATAAAGCGACGGATTTTTTGATTCCATCGAAAGGAAAATTAACAATAAAATTTCAAGGCGATGACGGCACGGTGATCGAACATGAAGTTCATCAATATAAATCAAGTGGTGTTGCGTTGGCGATGTTCAATGTCGATGAATCGATTCGAGGCTTTGCCAGATCATGCTTCAACATGGCTTTGCAAAAATCTTGGCCACTTTATTTATCGACCAAAAATACCATTTTAAAAAAATATGATGGACGTTTTAAAGATATTTTTGCCGAAATTTACGAAGCAGAATTCAAAGAAAAATTCGCCTCGCAAAAAATCACTTACGAGCATCGCTTGATTGACGACATGGTGGCTTTCGCCTTGAAATCTTCGGGCAATTTTATTTGGGCTTGCAAAAATTATGATGGCGATGTGCAATCGGATTCAGTGGCTCAAGGCTTTGGTTCTCTAGGCTTGATGACTTCGGTTTTAATTACACCAAATGGCAAAATTATGGAAACCGAGGCGGCGCACGGGACAATTACGCGACATTTTCGCGAATATCAAAAAGGTAATCCAACTTCGTCGAACCCAATCGCCTCAATCTTCGCTTGGACTCGAGGTTTGGAATTTCGTGGCAAACTCGACGGCAATCACGATTTAATCGATTTCGCCAAAAAGCTCGAGAAAGCTTGTGTTGACACGGTCGAAGCTGGCAAAATGACCAAAGATTTAGCCATTTGCATTCGAGGCAATAAGGTTGAGCATGGAAAGGATTATCTTTATACCGAAGAGTTTATTGATGCGGTTGGTGAAAGGATGGTTGGGTAAGGGCTACGCTCTTAAAATTTTGTGTAATGGGTTTAACGCATTCGGTATATAGCTCTCCCCTTGAGGGAGAGCGGGCGATAAAATCGCAACGGTAGTTGCGATTTGGGAGCCGTGAGGGGTCAAAAAAGCTAAGATTATCATCGATCAAAATCCAGAGCCTAAATAACTAAAACAATATGAAAGAAAATAAATGGCTAGAACTAGATTATTCAGAAAATTTAAAAGAAGATTTTAAACGATTAATAAATGAAAATAGTAATAATAAAATTTATATAAAATTAATCGATAGAAATCGAAATAAGATTATTCTTATTGAAGATTTAAGTTTTGCTGGGATTAAAAAATTACAAATCACATCAGGTTTTAAAGATTTTGAAAAAATAGTTTTTAAAAATTGTGTTTTTGGAAATTTGGAATTAATTCATGATACTTTTGGTAATTCAATTTTTTTTGATGATTCGCGTTCTAAGGAGAGTACGAGAATATTGCTAGAAGAAAGTTCGAGTAGAAATCATATAAGAGTTGAGAAAATAAGAAAGGAGAAAGAACAGTTAAAAGAGTGGAATCTCTTTGAAGATTCGAGTTTGGAGTATGAAATAAGAAAAGAGCAAGAAAAATTCCATGAGTCGAAAAAAAAAGATAGCAAAGAATTTATTGCCGATGAATTTAAATCTAAACTAGAATTAAAGATTAAAAATGAAAATAAGCTTAATAATGAAGATAAGTTCTTATCGAATGTAGGATTGTTACTTAAAAATGAAAATAAGCTTAATAATGAAGATAAGTTCTTATCTATAGAAACTAGTGTTCCTGTCTTACTAATATCGGATTGTGATTTTAATTTGAAAAATTGTATTTTTAAAAGTGAAATTAAAATTTATTTACAATTTTTGTCTGTGAATAAATTTGAAAAATGTAAATTTACTAGAGGATTCGAATTATATGGTGACAGAGTAGATTTTAATTATTGTGAATTCATGCCCCCTATAACAATAAAAGGAAGAGAGCAATATCGGGGTTTGATAAATATAAAAGGTGGAATATTTCATTCATCCATAGCAATAAACAGATCTAATGTTCATTTTATAAATGTAAATATTAAGTTTGCGAAAATTTTTGTTCAAAAAAATGAATACGATACTAATTATGAATTTGGTTCAAAGGGGTCCC
>CAIOKL010000263.1 GCA_903858915.1 uncultured Alphaproteobacteria bacterium
AATAAGCAGATTAAAAATGTTGTAATAATTTTAGACTTTTTCATGTTTTTTAATTTTAAATAATCAAAAAACTTAGTCAATAATTTATTTCAAAGCTTTAAATAAAAAGTTAATTGAAGCCAACAAAGTTATGATTGCAACGCCATTTTTAAAAACATTATCTTTTATTTTTAAATGCACTAAATGACCTAAATAAATCGTAATAAAAACCGGAATTATTGTCCAAGAAATTCCAATAAAAAAATTAATTTCCAACTTATCAGCGAAGAGCATTTGAACGATTCTGAGAATGTTGCAAAAAACAAAATAAACCGCCATCGTGGCGCGCAAAGAAGATTTGGATTTAAAATCATTTCGAATAGCATTAACTATGAATGGACCCCCTATTCCAAAGGCTCCTTGCGATATTGCGCCAATTATCAAAAATTTATTTTTAACAAATTTTGGGAATTCATATTTTTCAAAAAAAATCATTCTTATCGCCAATAAAAACAATATTAATCCCATAAAAACTGATAATATTTTTGAAGAAAAGTGAATAAAAACATAAACCCCGAGTATAGAACCAAGAAGCGCCACGGGAATTAATTTGGTGAAAATTTTTATTTCGAAATGTTTGCGACTTCCGTAAGCGATATACATTGAAGATATGGTTCCGATATATAATCCGGCAAGAACCGTTTCTTTAACTTCAAAAAAGAAACCGAGAAATGAATAGGCAATTAAGCCTCCGCCGAAGCCGAAGATGCTTTCAAAAAAGAATCCGAGAGAGAAAAAAATTGAAATTAACGCAGAAAAAAACATAAATTTGAGTAAAAAAATAAAATGATATTTGCTTTTAAAAAAATTTTTGCAAAAATTGAAATTAATATCAAACCATATTTAACATTCATTTTTTTTCTAACAAAATCAACCAATGATGAGAAATTTTTTTTTGCCAAATAAATTAGTTTTTCTTATCATTTTTTGCCAAGCTTTTATTTGCGAAGCATTTGCGGTAAATCCAGCTGATTCCAAAAATAACAAAATAATTTTTTCTAAAAAAAAGAATATTTCTAAAAATAATTTTGATTCAGAAAATAAAAATATCGAGATAAAAATTTACGAAAAAGATAGTGAAGAAGAAGTCGAAGAAAATAATGATGAAAATAGTCAAAATGACACTGCCAGCTTTGGCGATTTTGGTGTAATTAAGGATGTGGTTCAAGAGAAAAAAACAATTGAAAAAAATCTTGATAGCGATGAAGAAAAAATCTTTTTAAATAAAGAGATTTTTAATGAAAAAATCAAAGAAAATCTTCGCAAAATTATTCCAAAAGTTCCAAAAATTGAGGCTCAAAAATTAAAAATTACTCACAGAATTATTGCCGATACAACCACCACCAACAACTTTCAAAGCGCCGAGCAAAGAAATGAATTTCGTGATGTCACAGGCGCGTTGCGCTATTATTCAACCATTCAACTAAATCAAAATTTTGAAATTTACGGCTTAGCAAAACTTTCTCGATTTGATAATGATAGAGATATCGCAAGGCGCGAAAATAATAATAAAAGCGGTAATAACCGTACTTTTGAGAATTTAGGAATTAATTTGGGCGAATTAAGTCTTAAATATTCAAATGGCAACAACTCTTTAATCGCCGGCAAATTTACCACCAATTTTGGAACGGCGTGGCGCTGGAATAAAGGTATTTTTGTTCATACGATTCCACAAAATTATGCTTTAAACGAAAAATTGGGATTAACGGCGGTAACAAAATATGGCAATGTTAAAAAAACCGGTCTTTACAATTTTTCTTTGAGTTTATTCACCAATGATCGCAAAAATTTTGACAATAGTTTATTGCATCGTAAAAATAGCGATACCAAGTCTAAAGCCATTGCCGGCGATACTAGAAGCCTCTCTTCAATGACTTTGGCAACCGATATTAATTTTGAATTTTCCGAAAAAGAAAAGCTTTCTTATCACATCGCTTATTCAAAATTAGGAATCAATAAAAACGCCACCGCCGTAGCTTTAGACCGCTTAAAAAAACAAACTGGCGTGGTTTTTGGCATGAATTATAAATTCCCAATTCAACAAAATTTAGATTTGGAAACCATCTTAGAATATGCCAATATCCAAAACATTAATGGTAATTCAAATATTTCCGATAAATACTTTACTTCAAATTTAATTCTTAAATATTATTCTCATTATAGTTTAATGATTGGCAATTCAAATAATCGAAATAAAAATCGCTTGAGCGCTAGAAGCTCAATGAATGTAACCGAAATTAATTTTGGTTATGAATTCGATAAAAACAAATTTTTTGATAAATTAACCACCCAAGTTGGATATTATCAAGCGCTGACTAGAGTTGCGTCAACACACAATAAACAAAAATCTTTCGCTTTATTGGTTAGATATTATAAAAATTTTTAATGATGAAAAAAATTATATTAGCGGTTCCGAAGGGAAGAATCCTCGAGGAATTAGAGCCACTGTTGAAAAAAATAAAAATAATTCCTGAGCCAGATTTTTTTGATGAAAAATCACGCAAACTTACTTTTTCAACAAACTTTTCAAATCTCGAAATTGTTAAAATTAGAAGTTTTGATGTAGCCAGTTTTGTTAAATTTGGCGGAGCCGATATTGGCATTTGCGGAAAAGATGTAATTGAAGAATTTTCATCATCGGAATTTTATTCAATTTTGGATCTTAAAATTGGAAAATGTCGTCTCGCTTTAGCAAAAGAAATTCATTGCAACAAAAATCTTTTAACCCTTAACAACATTAGAGTTGCAACGAAATACACCAAAATCGCTCAAGAATATTTTGCTAAAAATGGCATTCAAGCCGAGGTCATAAAATTGAATGGTGCGATTGAAATAGCGCCCAAATTAAAATTGTGCGATTTTATCATAGATTTAGTTAGTTCTGGCAAAACTCTTCAGGAAAATAACATGGTAGAAGTTGAAAAAATTTTAGAAGTAAGTTCTTATTTAATAGCAAACAGAACTTCACTTAAAACTAAAAATATTGAATTAAATCAATTTATTAAAATGTTTGATGTTTAGTAAAAAAAATTTACAACACATTGCTACAATTTTTCTAATTTTCATTATCTTATTTTCGACTTTAAGCAATCAATCATTAGCACAAAATTCAAGCGCTTACAATGGCGTTAGAAACACAACTGGGAAAAACTGCGATGATGCACCGCCGAATGGCGAAGTAGATAGAAATTCGAAATGTTACACATCAAATTACAACAAAGAGAGTGAACTTTGCGACAAACCAGAGCTTAAGTTTGATCCATATTTTGATAATGTTGATAGAGATTGGAACATGGGTAACGAAGCCTGTCTTGGCTATATGATTGGAGCCGGAGCAGCTCTTCAAGCCGCTTTTATAGGCTGTAGAGCGTTATGTCCAACTCCGCCTGCAACTGATTTTAAATCAGCCTTTAAATCCGCAACTCAGAGTAAATTTGACGAAATGATTGAGCCCGCCAAAAAGGCAGCTGAAAAGGCAATGGTGGTTGTTACTCCCGTTGCGGGTGCAGCGCAATCACAAGCTAATGCAGCGATGATGGGAATGCCAGTTGATCCATTTTTATTAATTGATTTAGGAATTTTCGCTTCTCGATGCGCCGATGTAGCTGAAGCAGCGAATTGTTGCTCAGCACTTATTGCATGCACAACTGCAACCGGAGTTGCCATTGGAATTTTAGCTTCAATTTGGGCTGTCTCGAAGGATGGTTATGAAAAAACTACAATATGTGGTAACGGTTGGAAAGTTTGGAAACGAGACGACGATGCTAGTGAATGGAAGTCGATTAATGGAAATTATGCACTTTGTTTAAAAACAATTTTTGGAACCACTTCTTATTGCGCTCCAGGAACTACGCCAACTTCATCAAACTCTGATTGCACAAATCCAAACATAGTAGCCCCCAACTGTTCGTCAAAAGATAATAAATCAAATGATCAATATTGCAAATTCACAAACGACAACGAAGTGTGCAATATTACAAATGTTGGCGACAGAAATAAAAGAGAGTATAGCAATATTCATTATCGAGAATTTATTTTTCAGGGAATTGAATATGTTGACCTTAATACAGGAGGCTGTAAAGATCCAAATCCACAAGATTCAACAGAGAAAGAAAAATGGAAAACGATATTAGGATACGACCCAGGGGGGAAACAACGATATTATTTCCGCGGTTCAAACCAAATTCCAAATTTTGCTTGTAAAAGATTTTTGGAAAATGGCTTTAAAGATGAAGAGGGCTTAAAAGCTTTTGCTTGTTGCAATGAAAAAAGTCAAAAAACTATTTGTTTAGAAAGATTTGGAAATCCAACTGCGCCATACAAATTTTGTAGACGCGGTGAGCAATGCACAACTTTTTTTAATCAA
>CAIOKL010000264.1 GCA_903858915.1 uncultured Alphaproteobacteria bacterium
AATTAATTATAAATATATGGAAATTAAATCTAAAAATTTAACAATCTCAATGCCTTCTGATCTATTCTTTTCGTTAGAAAAATCTGCATCAGCTTTAGATAGAAGTAAAAATTATTTGGTTAGAAAATCATTAGAAATATTTTTGATCAACAATAATTTTTATGAAAAACCTACTAAAAAAATTGGCGAAATTAAAACTCGCAAAAAAAGAAGAAATAAAACGGCTGCCGCCGCTTAGTTATAAAAGCATGATTTTTTCATAGCTTTTAATTTGGTCTCGAAGAGTCGCCGCCTTTTCGAAATCAAGCTCCGTCGCCGCCTCAAGCATTTCTCTCTTCAATTTATCAATATCCTCTTTCTTCAAATTTTTAACAGCTTTTCTAGATTCATTGTCTTTCTTTTTGCTATAAAGATTTTCTAGCGCCGAAGTGATGGCTTTGTAAGTAGTTGTTGGAGTTATATTATGTTTTTTGTTATATTTAATTTGAATCGATCGTCTTCGCGAGGTCTCCGCCAAAGCTTTGGTAATGGATTTAGTTTCTTTGTCGGCATATAAAATTACTTTGCTTTCGGAATTTCTGGCAGCGCGACCGATAGTTTGAATTAAAGAAGTTTCGTTACGCAAAAAACCTTCTTTGTCGGCATCAAGAATCGCCACCAAGGCGCATTCGGGAATATCCAAACCCTCTCTTAAAAGATTTACGCCAATTAGGCAATCATGTTTTCCGCGACGCAAATTTTGAATAATTTCGATGCGATCAAGAGTATCAACATCGGAATGCATATAAACAACATTGATTCCGACATCCGCAAAATAATCCGCCAAATCTTCCGCCATTTTTTTCGTAAGAGTTGTAACCAAAGTTCTAAAACCTTTTTCGCGAGTTTTTTTAACCTCCTCAACTAAATCCACAACTTGATTTTTGGCGCTTCTGATTTCGCAAACTGGATCTAAAAGCCCCGTCGGACGAATAATTTGCTCGACAATTTCGCCATCGGTTTTTTGAATTTCATATTTACTTGGAGTCGCCGAAACATAAATGGTTTGCGGTTTAAAATTTTCCCACTCGGCAAATTTTAATGGACGGTTATCCAGCGCGCTCGGCAAGCGAAATCCGTGCTCCACCAAAACTGATTTTCGCGCAAAATCACCTTTCGACATACCGTCAATTTGCGGAACCGAAACATGACTTTCGTCAACAAAAAGTAGCGCATCTTGAGGAAGATATTCAAAAAGAGTTGGTGGCGGAGACCCAGCCTCCCTGCCCGTCAAATAACGCGAATAATTTTCGATTCCTTTGCAACTTCCAAGCGAAACCATTAATTCCATATCGTAAGTTGTGCGTTGATTAAGCCTTTGCATTTCAACAATTTTGCCAGCTTTTTCAAGATCGAGTAATCGCAAATTTAAATCGCTTTTAATATTTGATAAAGCTTTTTGAACCACTTCCGCCGGCGCTACATAATGCGAGGAAGGATAAACCGAAATATTATCAATTTTACAAAATGTTTCGCCCGTCAACGGATCAAATTCGGTAATTTCGTCAATTTCATCACCAAACATTGAGATTCTCCACGCTTTGTCATCTAAGTGCGAAGGAAAAATATCAACCACATCGCCCTGCACTCGAAAATTACATCTTTCAAAATCAAAATCATTGCGCGTATATTGCATATCAATCAAGCGCATTATTAATTTTTGGCGATTAATTTGTTCGCCAACTTTTAAACGAAGCACCATTTGCGAATAATATTGAGGCGAACCGATACCGTAAATACAAGAAACCGAGGCGATAATTATAGTGTCCCTTCTTTCAAAAAGCGCTCTGGTAGCGTTGTGGCGAAGCCTGTCAATTTGTTCATTTATCGAACTATCTTTTTCAATGAATGTGTCGGTCTTTGCAACATAAGCTTCGGGCTGATAATAATCATAAAAAGAAACGAAATAGCCGATTTCATTTTCGGGAAAAAATTCTTTCATTTCGCCATAAAGTTGCGCGGCCAAAGTTTTATTATGCGCCATTATCAAAGTGGGGCGCTGTGTTTGCTCGATGATATTGGCCATCGTAAAAGTCTTGCCCGAGCCGGTAATTCCAAGCAAAATCTGATCGTTTTTTTTAGCATTTAATCCCGCCACTAATTTTTCAATTGCTTGCGGTTGATCGCCTGCTGGCTTGTATTTAGAATGTATTTTAAATTTTTGCGCGCTCAAAATTTTATATTATTTTTTTAAAGAAAAGACCGTCGATTATATTTTAAAGTTTCTTTTCAATCAAGATAAAGATTATTGGTAAATATTATTTTTTTACAAAATAAGATTTATGTTTTTGCTTGCGATTTTTTTTAAAAAAAATAAGCTAAATATATTCATTAACAAAATATTATTTAAAATACCATGACTGATATAAACCGCTTGGTTTCAGGCTTCAGAACCTTCAAAGCCACAACTTTCGAAAGAAAACGCGATGTAATTAGACATCTTGTTGAGCAAAAACAAAAACCCTCAACTTTAGTTATTTCTTCTTGCGATTTATCAATTTCTCCGTCCGAAATTTTTTCAGCAAATCCGGGAGAATTTTTTATTTTAAACAATATTGGCGGAATGGTCCCAAAATTTAAGACTGAAGGCATCAGCGGTATTTTATCCGCCCTTGAATATGCCGTTGTCAATATCGGCGTTGAAAGTATTTTAGTTTTAAATAACGCTCAATGCACCAGCACAAAATTAATCATGTCCGACGATTTCGTGGCTTTTAAAGGCAAAGTTTCCGACACCATGAAAACATGGCTTTCAATCGCCTCCGAAGCGCGCGATGTTGTAAAAAAACAACTCAAAGATAAAAGTATCGAAGAGCAAGAAGCGGCTTTTGAGAAAGAATCTCTAGTAATTTCTCTCAACAATTTACTTACTTATCCCTACATCAAAGAACGCATTTCAAAAAATAAATTGAAAATTTTTGGTTGGCAATTTAATGTTGAAACTGGCGATATCTATGCCTTCAACACTCAAAATGGCAATTTTGAATTGATTTGCTAAAAAATAATATCTCAAGTTCGAAACAAATAATTTAATTCGTATTCGCAACAAAAAATGGCAAAATTAATTTTATTGATTTTTTTTATAGTAATCGCTTTTGAAAAAGAGGTTGTTGCTTGAGCGGGAATTAATATTGCCTACAAATTCTAGGCTCGCAAACCCTTGATTATATTGTTTCGATAAAGAGAATTTTGTTGTTTGCTTTTGTCAAAATCATCGATAAATAAAAATTTTTTCAAAAAAAATCCACTCAATTTTAAACCATCAATCAATTGATTATTTTCAATATTTTCAAACTGTTCTTCGAGTAAAAAATTAGGTAATTTAAGAAGTTTATGCGAATATTTTGCGCCCGCTTCCATCGACACCGCATGCGCTGATTTTGGCGAGACGAAAGCCAAATTAACTCTTGAATTTGTAACGACGCAACATGAAAAATCAATGCCATATCCGAGACTTTCGAGAATCATCAATTCCAATTTTATATATTCGGCAATAATTTGTGGATTTTGAATGCGAGCATCGCCCAAATTTTGCAAAAAATCTACAAAATTTTTATACAAAAATTCAAATGGTTCGCGTTCTAAAAAATAGTCATCAATCATTGATATTATTGACTTGGCTCAATTTATTCGTAATTTATCAAGCATAAATCTTGAACAATTATTTTCTGCCAAATCAAAACTTAAAAAACTTCCTAAACTATCTTCGAGTCGCGCCACATAATCAAAAGTAATTAAGTTGCCCATTTGCAAAATGGCATTATTTTTTTTGGAAGATACATATTTAACAAAGCCTCGATAAACGCCATAATTCTCGCTAAAAACCTTGAGAATCGCCGATTTCTCGCCATATTTTTTAATGCCAATTACAATTCCCGAATCGCTATATTTCATTTTCAAATAAATTGTTATTTTTTAAATATTTAAAAATTTCTTCTTCATTTTCACAAAAAATAATATCGTCAAATTGGTGACGAAACCAAGTCAGTTGTCTTTTAGCATAATTGCGCGTTTTTTGCGATGCAAGCTTTTGCATTTCCTCAAAAGAAATTTTTTTATTTAAAAATTCCATAATTTCTTTGAACCCTAGAGTTTTAACGATTGGCGAATCTAAATCATTAAAATTTTTTAGATAATTTTCAACTTCATTCAACGCATTATTTTCTAACATTTTTACAAATCTTTCATCGCAATTTTTATATATTTCTTGACGAGGCGGATTCAAATTTAGATGAATAAATTGTTGATTTTCTAAAGCTTTTTTTGGTGGCTGTTGTTGAAAAAATTCAATTTTTTTACCGGTTTGCAAAAAAACTTCACAGGCTCGCAATAATTTTTGTTTATCAATAATTTGCGAATTACCAAAATTTTCTTGAAATTTTTCATGTCCAATTTCTGTGTATAAATTTTGCGCTTGAAGGCGAAATTTTTCATCAATTTCGGGAATTTCGCTAATGCCGTTGATGAGCCTCGAGATATACATGCCATTACCACCAACGATTATTGGAATTTTATTTTCTTGTTGAATTTTTTTAACAATTTCGGCGACCATTTTAAGCCAAATTCCCACTGAAATTTTTTCATTTGCCGACAAAGTTCCGTACAGAAAATGCTCGACTTCAAGAAAATTTTCTGAGCTTGGTTGCGCCGATAAAATTGGCAAATCGCGATAAATTTGTAGAGCATCGGCGTTGATTATTGCGCCATTAAAAATTTTTGCAATTTCGGTCGCGACCCTTGATTTACCTGATGCAGTCGCCCCCGAGATTACAATTATTTTTGATTTATGCTTTAACATTTTTTAAAGTTTCGTAAAGTTCTTGCAAATCTTTTGGCAAAGGAATTTCAAGTGAAATTTCTTGTTTAGAAATTGGATGCGTAAAGCCTATTTTGTAGGAGTGCAAAGCTTGTCTTGAAAAATTTTCTAAAAGTTTTTTTAAATCTTCGCCGGCATTTTTTGGCAACATTTTTTTGCAAGAATTATAAGTTTGATCGCCAATAATTGAATGTTTTTGCGACTCAAAATGCACGCGAATTTGATGAGTTCTTCCGGTTTCAAGCCTACACTCAACAAGACTCACAAAGCCATCTAAAAATATTTCTTTGGTTTCGTAATTAGTGATCGCGACCCTGCCCGCGCTTTTACAAATCGTCATTTTCAAACGATTGCTATGATGACGAATAATATTTTTGTTAATCACTCCGCGTTTTGGATCAAAAACTCCGTAAATAAATGCCAGATAACTGCGTTTAATTTCGCGGTCGCGAAGCATGTTGCTCAAAGCTTGGTGCGTTAAATCATTTTTAGCAACAATCATCAATCCGCTGGTATCTTTATCCAAGCGATGAACAATTCCCAAACGCATTTCGCCACTAACTGTCGACAATTTATCGCGATGCGAAAATAGCAAACCATTAACCAAAGTATTTTCTTGATTACCCGATCCGGGATGAACAGTCAAGCCACTCGGCTTGTTGATGACCATCAAATCATTATCTTCGTAAACGATTTCAAAATAAATTTCTTTAGCCTTGAGATGCGACGGCTCGGCTTGCGGAACTTCAACAATAATTTCATCGTTAATTTTTAATTTATAAGAATCATTTTCTAAAATTAAATTTTGTGAATTTTTGACTAATTTTTGCGCAATAAAATTTTGAATTTTAGTACGCGTAATTTCAGGTTTTATTTTTAAAAATTCTTGGGCTAAAAATTTATCAAGCCTTGTTCCGACTGACTCTGGGTCAACATTAAAAGTAAATTTATTCGACATTTTCTATAATTATTTCACGCGCTTCTTCGTGATGATTAATAACATTTTTTATGGTAATTTTTAAGCAATTTTTTGGTAAATATTTTTCAGAAATTTGTGGCCATTCGATTAAGGTAATATGATTTTTTACCGCCTCGAAGAAGCCAATATTTTCAAGCTCTTCTTCGTGTTTTATACGATATAAATCAAAGTGAAAAATTTCACCTTTTTTAGTTTTATAAGAATAAACAATATTAAAGGTTGGACTTAAAACTTCACTAGGAATTTCTTGCAAAAAATTAATAAAATTTTTAGCAAAAAAACTTTTGCCGACCCCAAGATTTCCGTAGAGCGCAATTACTTTATTATTATTAATTGAATTCGCCACCTTTTTTGCAAAATCAATCATTTCATTTTGCGAATTTATAATAATATTTTTCATCAAATTAATTAATATATAACCGGCTTACCTATTAATAAACAAAGGTAGGCTGATAAACAAATCGCTGGCGCAAAGGGAAATGTTTCATCTTTTTTTAATTTTTGCCAAACGGCGCCGAATAATGCGCCGATTATACCACTTAAAAACATAAATAAAATAAAATTATTTAAACTAAGCATAAAACCCGCTATCAGAAAAAATTTAAAATCGTCGATGCCAATGCCATCAATGCCCGCCGAATAATAAAAGAAAATCCATATCGCAAAACCAAAAGCCACAAAAGCGAGCGCCGGCTTTAATCCGTCATAAATTGAATTTAATCCACCATTGTGAATTGTTAATAAAGTTACTATAAATACCAAAATAAATTGCAGAATATCGGGAATAAAATAATGCTCCAAATCAACTACCACCATTATGAACATCGTTACAAATATCGCCAAATAAAACATGAATTTAAGATCAATTTTGTAATCAAGTGCGATATAAGTTAGAAGAAATCCCAGCGCGCAAAAAAATTCAATTAATGGGTAAC
Organism: uncultured Alphaproteobacteria bacterium; assembly: GCA_903858915.1. GTDB lineage: Bacteria > Pseudomonadota > Alphaproteobacteria > Rickettsiales > UBA1997 > CAILUF01. Next base: position 6,770 of record CAIOKL010000264.1, read on the forward strand.
GAATTGAGATTTTTTTAGAACAATTTAAGCATTTTCCGCGCTGAATAATCCATGAAAAAATTGGCACCAAAGAACGGATTTTTAATTTGGAATTGCAATGAACGCACTTTGAGCGCGCCAAAAGCATCGCTTCTTTCGAAACCAAGCGATGACTCACCAAGCTAATAAAACTGCCCATTATCAAGCCGAATAGTCCGATAAAAAAGACTTGAATAAACTTACTTAAGGTGATAAAAATTTCCATATCTATTTAATTGAAAGTGATAATTGATAAATTAAACATTTGATAATGAT
>CAIOKL010000265.1 GCA_903858915.1 uncultured Alphaproteobacteria bacterium
AGAGTTGATGACATCTATTACATTAAATACGCATACTATTGACCCATTTTCTACAAACATATTTCGCAAAGAAATTTTACAGAAAGAGAAGTTGCACTATAATGCGTCCAACGAAGATCTAAAAGCAAAATTTATTCCTATGATGACTGATTTTCACTTCAAAGGTTATCTAATTTATAGCGAAATAAAAAATGATGTAGATTACCAAGAGCTTTATTTGTCTTTAATAAAAAAAATTCTTCCTCATCGACTAATGAAGTGTGACAGGAATCTTGTAGAATTATATTTCGAGGAAAATTCAAAAATTACAACCAACAATCTCGAGAATGTGATAAATGAAATTTATAACAACCTTAAACAACATAATAATCGCCGACCAATTGCTACTCCCAAAGTAATATTAGCTCAAAAAGCAAGACACCATTGTCTTTCGGTGCCAGATTTTCTTTTGGGTATTTTTGCAAAATATGCTAAACTTAATACATTGAACGAGGAGTTAAACAAAAAGAATTTTAAAGAACTCGATCAATGCTTTCGAAGCGAAGCTCATTTTGAAAAATTAAGAGATAAATATCGTTTAATTATTGATGCTGATTTGAATATTCCTTTTTCAAGAAAGCGCCCTTTTATTCCATGGAAATTTCTTTCAAGTAACTTAGAGATTTATAAAAGATAACAGGATATCGTTTCACTTTTGTAATATAGAAATTAATCCAATTTATATAATCTTAAACCTGATGTCTTTGATTGTTTTCTGACCCCTCAAAAAAAAGGTATCAGGTTACTTTCTCTTTAAAATAAAAAAAAGGTACCAGGTTGCTTTCTCTTTAAAATAAAAAATATTTTTTGTTGGAAATCTTTTTATTTCAATTTTTTGCATAATCTTAAAACTCATGTCTTTGAAAGTTTTTGACCCCTCACGGCTCTCAAATCGCAACTACCGTTGCGATTTTATCGCCCGCTCTCCCGTAAAGCGGGAGAGCTAAAGCCCAAAATCGTTTCGAGTATTTTTGTAAAGCGTAGATTTGCACCCCCCCTCACCAAAAAAACCAAAATTTATTTCTTGAAAACCGTAAGGTTATACTTTATAGTTTATCAATCATAAAACCATAATGTAAAAATATGCCAAAGAAAATATATTACAAAAAACTCAGTGAAAAAAAGAAAATTTTAGATAAAAATCGTCCTTTCGACAAAGCCTTAATCAAGAATTTGGAAGAATGGTTTCGCATCGAACTAACCTACACTAGCAACGCTATCGAAGGCAATAGTTTGTCGCGGGCGGAAACGGCTTTGGTCGTTGAAAAGGGTTTGACAATAGGTGGAAAATCAATCACCGAACATCTTGAAGCGATGAACACCGCCTCGGCTCTTGATTTCGTCAAAGAGCAAATCAAACGCAAGCCTTGCGACTTACGAGAAAAAGATATTTTAAAAATTCACTCGATAATTTTAGATAAAATTGATCGCGAAAATGCCGGAATTTATCGTCGCGTTCCCGTTCGCATTTCCGGCTCTGC
>CAIOKL010000266.1 GCA_903858915.1 uncultured Alphaproteobacteria bacterium
ATAATGTAAATTAAACACCAAACTAAAGTTAAAATCAAATTAAAGAAATTGCCTTTTCTGGAAATTTTTATTCTTAAAATTGATGAACAAATTATTATTGAAAAAATAAAAGAAATCAACTGGTCGTTGATTCTCTTATTGATTTCTGAATCATTTTTTTCTAAATCTTTTGGCGACAAATCTTCGTCTGTATAAATTAGCTCATTTATGAAGCGCTCATTGGGCTTCCATTTATAATTAAAAGACTCGCGATTTTTGTCATTTAAATTAAAAATATATTCATCAAATTTTAATATTTCGCTTTTTTGCGATTCTAAATTATACCTCTGAAGCGTTCCGTTTCTAAGCTTCAAAAAAACTGAATCATTTTTGGCAATTAAATTTCCGAATTCTGCGGTTAAGGTAATCGCAAACTCTTTTTGTCTTTGATCATTTATCAATATTCCATAAAGATTATTTTTTTCATCGCGATTTTTTGTATAAATAGTAATTTGATGAAGATTCTCAAAGGTCTGCGGAGTAAATGAAATATTGGTATAATTTTCTTGTATGTCGTGCCTAGAAATTCTTAATTGTTTATTGGATAATGGCATTAAATAAAAAGATAATAAATATGTAAATAATGTTAAAATTAATCCAAAAAATATAATTGGTTGGGCAATTTTTAAATTTGATAAACCGCAATTTTTTAAAATTGTTATTTCGTTACTTTGCAAAAGTTTATTTAGAGAGAGTAAGGTTGCGATAAAAAATGAAATCGGCAAAAGATAAATCAAAATCCACGGCAAAATTAAAACAAACAAATAGAAAAAATCTAAAATTTCAATGCCATTTTCCGTAACGAAACTCATAAAAGGAATCGCTCTACTAAACCATATCAGAATAATTAAAATTAAGGTTATTCCAAGCCAGTTTATTATAGATGAACGAAAAAGATATGCTTGATAAATCATTAGAAACTTGTTGAATTTAAATACAAAAAAATACTAAAATATTTAACAAATTTAACAATTATTTTTTTATAGAATTTTAAGAATGATGAAAATAAAAATTTTTTTAAACGGCGAATTAATTGAAATCGAGCGCGGGCTGAACATTTCTCAACTGCTTTTAAATTTTGAAATCAATCCTAATAAAATAGCAATTGAGAAAGATTTAGAAATCATTAATCCGCATGATTTTAATAAAATAATTTTAACCGAAAATTCTAAAATTGAAATTGTTCATTTTATTGGAGGCGGTTAAATATAAAACTCACTTATTTGTTGAGAGCTTACGGGAGTTGCATTATGAGACCCTTGAAGAGTTGTTGATGGTTGTAGAGGATGAAACTCTAAAACTCCCGGCGGTTTTCCTTGCTCAACCCGATTAATAACATCAACAATATTAGAATGGGTATTTAAATATTTTTTGTCAACTTCATTGAGTTTATATTGCTCATTATCATTATTGGAAAAAAAACTAACCGCCTCCCCAAGCCTCTTATATGGAGGAGCAAGAAATCCATCCATAGCAAATTTAAATCCACCTTCCATTAAATGAGCAAAACCAGCAGAAAATCCCCTTTCAATCAATCTAGTTGGAGCACCCGGCACCTTAATTGAGTCTTGAGTTGCTAAACTATGTCCTTTTGCAATTAAATAAGGAATTACAAAATTAGCCATTAGAGCCATCAACAATCCCGGAGCGGTAACGGAGGCAACCGCATCTTTGAGAGGCGCAATTGCTTCTAATTTTTTTTGCGACATAACTAATCCCTAAAATTAATAAATTGCAAAGGTATATCAAAATTTGTTGAACGAATAACACTCATCGCGTCTTGTAAATCATCGCGTTTCTTGCCGTCAATTCTGACTTCATCACCTTTAATTGAAGCCTGAACCTTTAGTTTTAAATCTTTAATTTGCTTAATTATTTTTTTAGCAATTTCTTGTTCAATGCCGTTTTTAAGTTTTATCTCTTGCTTGAGAGTTGTTCCGCCGGCTTTTTGAGGCTCACAAAATTCAAGGGCTTTGACATCTATTCCGCGCTTGGTGGCAAAAACTTTTAAAGAATCGCGCACCGCTTCAAGCTTATATTCGCTATCAGCGCTAATGTTGATAATATTTTCTTTGGCTTTTAATTCGACGCTAAAAACCGCACCTTTAAAATCATAACGATTTGTAAGTTCGCGAAGCACTGAATTAACAGCGTTATCGACTTCCTGAATATTTATTTTAGAAACTATATCAAAGCTCGGCATAATATTAAAAAGTTAAATTTTATCCAATCCGTTTTTTAAATCATTTATTAAATCATCAACGCTTTCTAGACCCACCGAAAGCCTGCACATCGTTTCATTTATACCAATCTTTTTTTGATCTTCAAGTGAAATATTTGAATGCGTTGTTGTTGATGGATGAGTAATCAACGATCTTGAGTCGCCCAAATTATTTGAAATATCAATAATTTGAAGCGAATTCATAAAATTAAAACATGTTTTTTTATTGCCGATGGTTTCAAAGGCAATCATCGCTCCGCCATTTTTCATTTGCTTTTGAGCGATATCAAATTGCTTGTGAGATTTTAATTCGGGGTAATAAACTTTTTGTATTTTGGCATGATTTTCAAGAAATTCGGCGACTTTTTTTGCATTCGCGCAATGCCTTTCCATGCGCATTTGATAAGTTTCCAAGGCTTTAAAAATTATCCACGCATTAAATGGACTAAGTGCCGGACCAGTATGACGATGAAATGGCAATAAAGTTTCTTTAATAAAACTTTGTGAGCCTAGAACTGCTCCGCCCAAGGTTCTGCCCTGCCCGTCAAAATGTTTTGTAGTTGAATAAACTACCACATCGGCACCAAAATCAAAGGCATTTTGCGAATAAGATGAAGCAAAAATATTGTCAACAATAAGGCAGGCGCCATTTTTTTTAGCTAGATCGGCGACGAATTTTATATCGATAATTTCTAAATTTGGATTGGCTGGCGTTTCAATAAAAACTACTTTGGTATTTTTTTTGAAAGCATTTTTCCATTCATCTTGATTAGTGCCGTCGACAAGAGTAACTTCAACTCCATAGTTTGGCAAAATTTTTGTAGCAATATGAAAACATGAGCCAAACAAAACTCGCGAAGCAATAAAATGATCGCCTGCTTTGATTTGACACATTATCGAAGCAAAAACCGCCGACATGCCCGAAGCCATAACGCAAGCCGATTCACAGCCCTCGAGCAATGCCAATTTATCTTCAAGCATTTTTAACGAAGGATTAACATAGCGCGAATAAACATATCCCGGATCTTCGCCATTGAAGCGACTTTCGGCAGTTTCTGCGGAGTTATAACAAAAGCCCGAATTTAAATAAATTGCCTCGGAAGTTTCGCCGAAATTACTTCTAATCGAGCCACCGCGAACCATTTTGGTTTCGGTTTTAAGTTTTGAAAAATCTAGATTTTTGTTTTTATAATTCATTGGTCAATACCATTGCTTAAATATTCAAGTTGCCTTAACAAAATATTTAAATAATTTGTTTTTTGCAAGAAATAAAAATATTATTAAACAAAAGTAAATTTTTCAAAAAAATCTAAAAAATTATGTCCAAAAAATATTCCAAAATTAATGAATTAATTTTAACATTTTTTTATTGCGGAAAAGCAAAATTTGCCCCCGGGACCTTCGGAACCATTGGTGCATTATTATTTTGGTTTTTTACAAATAATTATTTTGTCGAAGAAAATTTTTCAACATATTTTCAATATTCTTTTTGGATTATTTTAACATTATTTTTTTGTATTTATGCATTTTATGAAATTCCCAATTATCACTTGGTAACAAATTCTAAAGATATTGACCAGAAATCAATCGTTGTCGACGAAGCGGTCGGAATCTTTATCGCTCTTGAAATTTTTAATTTTTCGGCGCAAGAAATTTATATTTTAAGCCCAGACAAATTTATGGTTTACATTTTTTTATGTTTTCTTTTATTTAGATTTTTTGATATAAAAAAACCCTCAATAATCGGAGTTTGCGATCGTAAACTTAAAAATTCTTTCGGCGTTATGTTTGACGATATATTGTGCGGAATCCTTGCGGGAGTAATCACCTTAATTATTTACAAATTCACCGTTAATTCAAAATTTTTTGAATTAATAAATTGTTAAAATAAAATATTTAAGGTTTAAAAAAATTTTATAATCGAGAAATTGACTTTGTGAAATTTTTAAAATAATCTTAAAAAGAAAATTATTAATCGGTTTCAAAATACAAAATTACAATGATCGAATTTTTTAATACCCAAATTTTGCCAATCATTATGATAGTTTTGCCAATCATTGGTAAAATTTTATTAGTAATTCTACCGCTATTAGGCGCTGTAGCATACTTAACATTAATGGAACGCAAAGTTATCGCTTCAATGCAATTGCGCAAAGGCCCTTCGGTGGTTGGTCCATTTGGATTATTTCAACCTTTGGCAGATGCTTTAAAATTAATGCTCAAAGAAGTTATTTTACCAAATAAATCTAACAAAATTTTGTTTTTAATCGCCCCGATTATAACTTTTGTTTTAGCCTTAATTGGTTGGGCAGTAATTCCATTTTCTGAAACTTTTGTTATCGCTAATTTAAATGTTGGAGTAACTTATTTACTCGCCAGTTCATCGCTCGGAGTCTACGGAATCATCATTTCGGGCTGGGCGTCGAATTCAAAATATGCCTTTCTCGGCGCGATTCGCTCTTCGGCACAAATGATTTCTTACGAAGTCTCGATTGGCTTAATCATTATCTCCGTTGTGCTTTGCGCCGGTTCATTAAATCTCTCTGAAATAGTTTTATCGCAAAAAGATCGATGGTATATTTTGCCAATGTTTCCAATGTTTTTATTATTTTTTATTTCCGCTTTAGCCGAAACAAATCGTCATCCATTTGACCTTCCCGAAGCTGAATCTGAGCTAGTCGCCGGCTATAATGTCGAATATAGTTCAATGCCATTTTCAATGTTTTTTTTAGGCGAATATGCCAATATGATTTTAATTTCCGCCTTCGCTTCAATCTTGTTTTTAGGCGGTTGGCTTCCACCTTTTGATTGCGCTTTTTGCAACGCAATTCCCGGATTTATTTGGCTTTGCGCTAAAATTTTTGTATTATTATTTTGCTTTATTTGGGTTCGCGCAACCCTGCCTCGTTATCGCTACGACCAATTGATGCGCTTAGGTTGGAAGGTTTTCTTACCACTCTCATTAATTTGGGTTGTTGGCACCGCCAGTTTTATAGTTTTTGTTAAATAAATTTTTAAAAAATGCAAATTTTTAAACAAGCTTATTCATTTTTGTTAAAAGAAATTATTCTCGGACATTTATTAACTTTGCGATATATGTTTAAGAAAAAATTTACTCTAAATTATCCTTACGAAAAAGGTCCGATTAGTCCAAGATTTCGTGGTGAACACGCGTTGCGTCGCTATGCAAATGGCGAAGAGCGTTGCATCGCTTGTAAATTATGCGAAGCGGTTTGCCCAGCTCAAGCCATCACCATTGAAGCCGAAGAGCGCAATGATGGCAGTCGTCGCACTACAAAATATGATATCGACATGTTGAAATGCATTTATTGCGGATTGTGCCAAGAAGCCTGCCCCGTTGACGCCATAGTCGAAAGCCCAAATTTTGAATTTTCAACCGAAACGCGCCAAGAACTTTATTACAACAAAGAAAAACTTTTGGCGAATGGCGATCGTTATGAATATGCTTTACAAAAAAATATTACTAACGATGTTGAATATCGTTAAATAAATATTGAAAAAAGCATTAAATAAAAACAATAAATTTACATATTTTCTAATTTTTATTTTGACTAAAAATTTTTACAAAATAACATTATTGAACTAGAGTTTCAAACAAATGAACAACATTTTTAAATAAAATTTCAATGAATTTTACACTTTATCTTTTTTACATATTTTCATTTGTCTTAATATCATCATCGCTTGTGGTTGTAAGCACCAGAAACATGGTCATTGCGGTAATTTTTTTAATTTTAGCCTTTTTTAATGTTGCCGGATTATTCGTTCTGCTCGGCGCCGAATATTTAGCAATGCTTCTCGTGGTGGTTTATGTCGGAGCCATTGCGGTATTATTTTTATTCGTCGTCATGATGCTCAATGTCGACGCAGAATTCAAAGATAATGTCAATCGCAAAAAGCCTTTAATAACAATGTTGATTGTCATTTTATTTTGCGAAATTTTCTTGATTACCAAATTTTCCACCATCAATTATACTGAAATAACCGCCAAATACCCTACTCCCACCGATATTCACAACACTAAAGCAATCGGCAAAATTCTTTACACCGATTTCATTTTGCCTTTTCAAATTTCGGGAGCAATTTTGTTCGTAGCCATGATTGGCGCTATAGTTTTAACTATGAAAACCGAAACGCGTTACATTCGCAAACAAAGCATTTCAGCGCAAGTTTCTCGCAATAAAAAAGATACTCTTGTTATCGCCAAAGTTAAATCTGGCGAAGGAATTGACTTATAATTAAACTTATTTTATGCACCAAATTCAACAACATTACTTTACAACGCTAGCCATAATTTTATTTTGCATCGGCGTTGGCGGAATTTTTTTAAATCGCAAAAATATTATCTCGATTTTAATGTCAATTGAGTTAATGCTTCTCGCGGTGAATATAAATTTCGTATCTTTCTCAGTTTATTTACATGATTTACTCGGACAAATTTTTGCTATTTTTGTACTTACAGTTGCAGGAGCCGAAGCCGCTATCGGGTTAGCAATTTTAGTAGTTTATTTTAACAATCGCAAAAATATCGAATTAGAAAATATTTCTTCAATGAAAGGTTAATGAAAGCAAAATTTGCCACATTTATAATCCCATTTTTATTTTTTAATAACCAACTTTTAGCTCAAGATTATTGCTTTTATCCACAAAAATATTACGACGCAATTTTAACCGAAGTCGCCAATAAAAATCCCAATGTAATTGAAAATTTACCCGAATGTTTAAAGCAAGATCGCAACTTAATTTTTAAAGTTTTATTGCTCGACAAAACTCAATTTCAGAATGTTTCCGAAACTCTTCATCAAGATAAAATTTTTATAAAAAGAATCATCAAAGCCGACCCCGATATTTTAAAATATGTCGCACCCGAAGTGCGCGCCGATTCATATTTTATGGAAGAAGCGACTTACATTAATCGCGACGCTCTCAAATATTGCTCTTGGAGCCTTCTTGATAACAAATTATTTATGAAGAAAATGATTGATTTGGATTCGGATAATTACAAATTTGCCTCGGATCGCATTAAGTCCTTTGAAGAATTCGCCCGTCCCGCCATTGAAGATAATGGCTTACTTCTCGAATTTGCTCCGCCGAATGTTAAAGCGAGCAAAGAATTTGCCAAAATCGCCATTAATTCCGACAGAAATGCTTTAAAATTTGTTCATCCGAAATTAGCTTCGGATCAAGAACTGATAGATCTCGCCAAAGATAATGACCCTCTTCCACAACCCGCCGATTTGGAAAAATATTTGCATGATAATTATATCAAAAAACATGAGAAAAAAAATCTTGGCGAATTTATTTCGGGCGAAGGAAAATTTTTTCAAAATAATCAACTTATTAATCGCCATTTCATTACCAAATGGAGCAAAACTTATAATCTCGAGAAGGTTCAGCTTGGCGAATTAAAAGAAGAATGGCGCTTAAATCCAATCGAAAAAAGAAATTATAAAAATTTATGGACGGAAGATTTCAAAGACTATCCGGATTTAATCAAGCGCATTAAAAAATTTTTCGCCAAAAGGCGCCTTATGCCTGAATCAATTTCCGATTTAAGTACAACTTATCTTTGGAAAATAAAAGACAAGCCTTTGACTCTCGCCTTCAATCTTTACGGCATCTCTAACACAACCGACGAAATTTTATCACAAAATTTTTCAAATGTTATTTCGATAACGGCGATTGCGCAATTTCAACAAAAAAAATGGCGCTTATCGATTATCGATGTGATATTTAACCGCGAATTAAAAATTGATGCGGTTTATGAAAATGGTCACAAAAAATATACCCTTTGGGATTTATACGGCACCGACGAAAAAGATAAAAATCCAAAGTTAATTTTCAAAATTGAAGATGCGATTTGCGATTATTTTCAAATATTTAAAGAACAGCCGAACGGCCGATATAAAATTGCTTACGAATCCAAAAAAGTTCAATGCATCGAGAATTCCGACGACTAAATTAAAACTTTATCCGTGGCAAATTTATCAACTCCAAGCAGATATAAATCATTGATTTCATTGGCATCGTTAACGGTCCAAGCCAATAATTTTGAGGGTTGAATTTTCTTTAAAAAATCTTTGTTAATTAAAGCATGATCTATCGAAATAAAATCGACTAATCCAATGTCAACCATATCAACAGCCTCTCGGCATTGCTTGTGTTTATCGCACACTCCCACAAAATTAATTTTTTGAGAGAAAAAATTACGAAATTTTAAAGAAATTTTGCTCGCCAAACTATAATCGGTAATGTATGGCGCAAAAAAAACTTTATTCAAATCAATTTCTTTTAAAATCAAATCTTCTTTGAGTTTTTTTAGGGCGTTATCAATGTTTTTTTCGTCTAAATTTTTGAAATCAATCCAATATTCTAATTTATTTTTGTGGACTAAATAATCTTGAAGCCTTGGCAATAAAAATTGTTCCTTTTCAGTCGGTTTATCGTGCTTCACAAAAAACTCACCATCGATCCACCAAATATCAAACTCCACCCCTCCAAAACCCTTTGTTGAAGCATTATTTAAACTCGCAATTGAGTTTTGTTTCATGTTATTTTCAACGAAACCACGATGCGCAAATAATTTAATCATATTTTTATAAAACTAATTTCATTAAAAAAATTATATCGATTTTTAAAATTTTATTAAAAAAATATTAGAAATTTGCTTAAAGAAAATCAAATAAACATTTTTATATTTTTAAAAATCGTCTTAAAAATCAAAATAAAATTTTACTTATCTTAAAAACAAAAAAATCGTTGTATCATAAAATAAAAAAAGCAATTATAAATTATAATAAATATGAAACACCGCAAAATTATACCATTTTCAACTTTAAAATTAATGACGACATTAATTCGCAACAAAGTGAATTGAATCGTCCTTAGAAATTAAGTAATCGCCATATTAAGCGATCCATTAATCACCGCGTTTGGTAAAATTTATAAAAACAAAAGAGTTAAACAGTTATTTAAAAATTATGATTAGAAATATTTTAAATTATTCTTTTTCACCTTAGAAAATAGCTGATTTTGCTCGTAAAATATTCGAGGAAAAATGACAAAAATTACAATTACAATTGACGGCGCTCACCGCGAGGAAACTCGTATCGCCGTTCTTGGTAGCGATGGAAAACTTCTAGACTTTGATCGCTCCGCTCTAGCCATAAAACAAATTAAAGGCAATATTTATTTAGCCAAAGTTACTCGCGTCGAACCTTCTTTGCAAGCGTGCTTCGTTGATTACGGCTCAGATCGCCACGGCTTTTTACCGTTTGCCGATATTCACCCCGATTTTTATCAAATCTCGGAAGTTGAGCGTCAAAAACTGCGCGAACTCAATGTCGGTCAACCGCAAAAAAACGAGGATGACGATTTAGCAAACTCTCCAACCTCATCTTCTAAAAATAATGATGATGAAGGTAGCGAAGACGAATCCATAACTACAGGCGCATACTCGGTTGAAGATGAATTGTCGGGCTATGGTGGCAATATTTACAACATTCACAAAAGATACAATATTCAAGAAGTTATCAAGCCGGGACAATTAATTATTGTTCAAGTTGGTAAAGAAGAAAGGGGCAATAAAGGCGCTTCGATGACTACATACATCTCGATCGCTGGCAAATATTGCGTATTAATGGCAAACACGCCGAACAAAGGCGGAGTTTCCAAAAAAGTTGATAATTTTCGTGATAGAAAAATTTTGCGTTCAATTTTAAGCGAAATAAATATCGGCAATGATCGCTCGGTAATCATTAGAACCGCGGGCGTCGGCAAAAAACCTGAAGACATCAAAAGAGATTGCGAATATCTAAATCGCTTGTGGGATACCATCAAAGAAACTTGCACAAATTCTAAAGCTCCATCTTTCATTCACGCTGAGGATGACATTATTCGTCGTTGCATTCGTGACATCTACAACGAGAATGTTAGCGAAGTAATTGTTGAAGGCAAAGAATCTTTCGAAATTGTTACAAATTTCGTAAAATTAACCATGCCTAACGCGCCACAAAATATTAAACTTCATGATGAAAGAGTTCCGATTTTTAATAAATATCGCGTTGAGCAACAAATTTCAGCGCTTTACGAAAAACAAATTTCACTTCCATCTGGTGGCTCAATTGTAATCGATCACACCGAAGCGCTTGTTGCCATCGATGTCAACTCGGGTCGCGCCACCAAAGAATCCGGAGTCGAAGAAACTGCTTTTAGCACCAATTTTGAAGCCGTCAAAGAAATCGCGCGACAACTTCGATTACGCGATTTGGCTGGGTTAATCGTTATCGATTTCATCGACATGTATGACCAAAAACATCGTCGCAATATTGAAAGAACCTTACGCGATGAATTGCAAAATGATCGCGCCCGAATTCAACTTGGCAGAATTAGCGTTTTCGGACTTTTGGAAATGTCGCGCCAACGCTTGGGAGCAAGTTTTTTTGAAACAATCACCGAGCCTTGTAAACATTGCGGTGGAACTGGATATGTTCGCTCGGTCGAAATTTTAGCGGTTTCGATTTTGCGTGCAATTCGTCATGCTTGCGCCGATAAGCAAGCTGGGGTAATTTACATTTACGCCACTGCCGAAACTATCGCTTATATTATGAATTTTAAAAAACATGATATAATTTCAACCGAGAAAAATTATAATGTTCACATTTTCATGCAACCAACCGAGGAGAATGGTTCGCAAGGCTTCAGCATCAAAAAACGCAAAAATCTTTCCGAAGAAGAAAGAAGAGAAATTGAAATGGAAGTTACCACTGGAAAAGTTAATCAATTAGACATTGAAAAAAGTTATTTTGAAAACTTTGTTCCTGAAGAAATTTCAGAAAATGTTAATGATGCTTATGCGAAATCAGGTGGTGAAAATGAAAGAAATCATAATCATCATCACTCAAATAATCGCAACAATAACAATAATAATCGACGCCCCGATAACAAAAAAAGAAATAATCACCAAGGCAATCCCAATAATCGTCGCAACGACAATCGTTACAAAAACTCTTATTCCGAAGAGAAAAAAGGTAAATCATTCTTTTCTTTTCTTTTTGGGAAATAATTAATTTACTTTTTTGGGTTCTTCGCGTTAAAAAAATAGCCTAAACGGCTATTTTTAG
>CAIOKL010000267.1 GCA_903858915.1 uncultured Alphaproteobacteria bacterium
CCAATTTCAACCATAGGCTTGGGGCGAAGAGCAGTCTCTTCACTGATTCGAGTTCCTAATCCACCTGCTAAAATTACTGCTTTCATCTGCTCACCTCTTAACATCATTCTACAGTTTTACAAAAATCATAAATTTTTTAATTCTTACGAAATAGCTTTCGCTTAATATTTCCACCCCAGCGAATAATCTGTCGATGCTGGGATGCCGGAAATAAATTAATAAACCTAAACTTGAACCCTGTGGCAAAATTTCTCAATGACTCCTGTAATTTGCTCGTATAGAAAAACTCCCTAGCAGAATCCGGTTTGTATCCAAGCCTTAACAAGTGTCTATACGCGGAATTAATCCACTTCCCTCTTTCAACCCCATGAATAATCATAAAAAATGGTCTATAGGTTGAATAGAATGCTCTATATTTATAGCTTCTCAGCGTTCCTTTCATCTCAAATTCCCACGCACTTTCACCTTCTTTTAACAAATCTAATAATACAGATTTTTTACAGAGTGCTGAAAATAGAGACACCCTATAGATTGCCGCTTCCGATATTCGACCATACATATGAGTACATTTTTCATCAGGTTTAGGAGCAGGCCTTAATCTCAAATAATCTAAATTTTTTTCGAAAAAAAATAAAATATGTGCTTTTAATTTCTCACTAGACACACGCTCCTTCAAAAATGCATCCTCATAAAATAGAAAAAGAGTCTCTTCTTTGAGAGGTAAAATAGCTCTTTTTAATGAACTAGACCAGTCAGCATCCTCCCCTGAAAGCAAAGTAATCACTCTTTTGTCTGGATATTTCTTTTGGTTAGCCACTAGATAGACTTGAAAAGGACAATCCGGCCAATAATCAAAAAAAGTGGCAAAAAAAACAGGCCATAAATCCGAATACTTATCACAGGAAAGCACCACAAATGCAATCTTTTTATAAAGATCTCCACTCGATGGCTCTTTATTTTCCATAATAAAACTCTTTAATACTATGACAAATAAAATGAATCTGCTCATCGGTTAATTGTGCAGCAGAGGGCAACCACAAGCCTTTTTGCCCTACTTGATTGGAAACAGGATGCTCCCCTGGCATTTGATAACATAGCTGTTTATTAATAGGTGGATACATAACCCTCGCGCCGACTCCTTTTTCTTTTAAAAAACCCTGTAATTGCTCTCGACACTCTACCATTACATCGATAAACCAAGGCGTCGTATGCTCCAAATCTTGTTCAAAAAACTGAATCTGCTGTATACCATTTAATTGCTGCTGATATTGTTTTAATATTTCTTTTTTACGCCCTACTCGCCATGAAAGCTTCTTCATTTGCTCAACGCCCAAACAAGCTTGGAGTTCTGTAAATTTAAAAAAGAAAAGGAAGAGCATAAAAAGTGTTTATAAAGGAGAATGAATGAGAGGAGGATGAGGAGGAAGGAAGATGTAGAATATATCTATAAAGAAAAAAAAATTTATTTCTTAATTATATTTATTTTTTCAAGGTGGCTACATTGAATGATGAAAATATACTTTTGAGAAATAAAAGACAATTCGTTTTCCGAAAAAGAAAATTTTACGGAGAAGTACTAGAAACCTACCTTCGGGGAGAAAAAGTCTATGAGAAAGAGGGATTTTTCTTTAAAAAAGGAGAATTAATCGGCAGCGAAAGGAGAGAAA
>CAIOKL010000268.1 GCA_903858915.1 uncultured Alphaproteobacteria bacterium
ATTGGCTATTGCGATAACTGGTCTGATGATAATATTTTTAGGAATTAAATATCAAAAAAATAAACAAAAAATTGAATTAATTTTTAAAAATTTATTCCCAAAATTTTTATTAAAATGGCGTCCCGAAGAAAGGATTTAAATAAAATAAAAATAGCATTTTTATCAAAAATAAACTATTTTCCAACCCTCTCTTCACTATGAAATTCAAACCACATAGCGTTAATAATTCCGAAGGAAACGGCGAAAGCGGTTCCTAAAATCCATGCAAAATACCACATAATTTTAATATAAAAAGTTAGAATCTTTGTCGATGGTTTTTTCGTTGACTTTGCCACGAAGAACCATAAACACGAAAGAAGTATAAGAAATAATAAGCGGAACAAAAATGAGCGCCGCGATAAACATCACCACCAAAGTGTGATAACTACTTGATGCGTCCCAAACTGTGAGCGAACTATTCGGATTTAAGCTTGACGGCAAGATGAACGGAAAGCAAGTTAAGCCCACCGTTGCAATAATGCCAAACACTGAAAGCGAACTAGCGATGAAGGCTTTGACATCATGCTTAAAATGCGAAAGAATCATGGCGAAAATTTGCCCAGCAAAGCCCAAAATTGGCGCGATAATAAACCATTTATAAGTTGAATAATTATTCAACCAAGCACCGACTTGCCTAGAAACTTCTTTGTTTAGCGGGTTTGAATCCGCAGAATTGCTAAGAATTTTGGTGATAACGAAGCCGTCAATTTTTTGGAGCATTAATCCGCCGATGGCGAATAAAGCGACATTGACAAAAGGTAAAATATTTAAAAGTTTTTTAATTCTTTTTTGAATATCGCCTTCGGTTTTGATTGATAAAAAACACGCGCCTTGCACCGTCAACATTGAAACGCTGAGCAATCCGCACAAAAGAGAGAAGGGTGTAAATAATTCAAAAAAACCAATTTTATTTTCGATAATCATGAAATTGTCGAAGCTAAAATTAACGCCGAGTAAAACATTGCCGATGGCAACGCCAAATACTAAAGACGGCACTAAGCCAGAGATGAATAAACAATAATCCCAAACTGTGCGCCAAGTTGTGTTATTGATTTTGCTACGATAGTCGAAGCCAACGGGTCGAAGGATTAAAGCCACCAAAACTAAAAACATGGCGTAATAAAATCCAGAAAAACTCACGGCGTAAACTAATGGCCAAGCCGCGAAAATCGCGCCTCCACCTAAGATAAACCACACTTGGTTGCCATCCCAAACTGGTCCGACCGAGTTTAAAATTATTCTTCTTTCGACATCGGTTTTGCCGACGAAAGGTAACAAAATTGCCGTGCCGAGATCAAATCCGTCCATAATTGCGAAGCCGATCAAGAGAACGCCTAGTAGAACCCACCAGATTACGCGGAGAACTTCATAATTAAATATTTCTGCCATAATTTATAATTTTTTAGTTTAAATTTTAAATAATTTTTTAAGAATTTTCTTGATAAAAAATCTAAGAATATTCTTTGTGTAAAATTTTATTTGGACCCATTTTAATGAATTTGACCATCAAAAATATATCGACGATTAACAAGGTTGAATAAAGAATGATGAAGCCGAATAAGCTGGTTAAAACTTGTGCTTTCGAAACTGAAGAAATCGCCAAAAATGTTGGTAAAATTCCTTCGATAACCCAAGGTTGGCGACCATGCTCGGCAACGAACCAGCCGAGTTCGGCGGCGATCCATGGCAAAGGCAATGAAATCAAGCAAATTTGCAATAATAATTTACAATTAAAATTGCCTTTGAGATTCATTTTGTAAAATGCCACTCCGAATAAAGCGATGAAAAATAAACCAAGTCCGACCATTATTCTAAAGCCGTAAAACAATGGAGCGACATTTGGAATGGTGTCATTGGCTGATTTTAAAATTTCTTCTTCGCCAGCATTTTCAATGTCGGGACGATATTTTTTTAAGAGTAGAGCATAACCAATATCTTGAAAATTTTCCTTTAAAAAAGCTTTATCGGCTTCGGGATTGGCACTTTTGCCGTCGCGTAAATTTTTAAGAATTTTATATTGACCGATGCCATTTCGAATTCGTGATTCGGAAACTTTTACTAAATCTTTAATACCTGGAACTTCCTTGTCGAAAGATCTCGTGGCTATAAGTCCAAGAACATAAGGAACCTCAACTTCGTAATCATTTTTCTGATTTTTTTGGTCGGGAACCGCAAAAATCGCGAGCGGGGCAGGGGCTTTATGGGTTTCCCACATTCCTTCCATCGCCGCCAATTTCATTTTTTGATTTAAGCCAGCGGAATAGCCACTTTCATCGCCTAGAACCACAACGGATAAGGCGGATAATAAACCGAATGAAGATGCGATAATAATTGATCTTTTAGCGATTTCCAAATTAGTTCTTTTGAGTAAATAATAACAACTTACCGAGAGGACAAACATTGCGCCCGTAACATAGCCGGCGCTAATCGTGTGAACGAATTTTGATTGCGCGACATCGTTGAAAAAGATTTTTTGGAAGGAATCGAGTTCCATTCTCATGCTTTCAGCGTTGAATTTAGCGCCGATTGGATTTTGCATCCAGCCATTGGCGATAAGGATCCACAGGGCGGATAAATTGGTGCCGATTGCCATCAACCAAGTGACCATTAAATGTTTTACTTTGCTAAGTTTATTCCAGCCAAATAAAAATAAGCCGACGAAAGTTGATTCGAGGAAGAACGCCATCAAGCCTTCAATTGCAAGCGGGACGCCGAAAATATCGCCGACATAATGAGAATAATAAGCCCAATTGGTGCCGAATTGAAATTCCATGGTGATGCCCGTGGCAACGCCCATCGCAAAATTTATGGCGAAAAGTTTGCCCCAAAATTTTGTTAAATCGCGCCAAATTTCACGATTGGTCATGACGAAAATACTTTCCATGATGCCGATTATTACCGCCAGCCCGAGGGTTAAAGGCACGAATAAAAAGTGATAAATTGCCGTCATTGCGAATTGCAATCTTGAGGCTTCGACTAAGGTTAAATCCATATTGATATTATTTTAAAATTATAGTTTCGATATTTATTTTTCTTTCTTCTTTAGTCATTTTATGGCTGAAGAAGAAAAAATATAACATCGTTAAAATTATTAATTTAATGCCAAAAAAAATTGTGATTTTTTTGGCGAGTGAATCGGGTTTTTTGTGGCGAAAATAAAATATGAGATAGATTATATAGCCAACATAAAGAGCCAATAATCCATACATATTAGAAGCGGTAAGAAAGACCAGTTCCAATCAACCACGGGTCGATTCTCACATTTGACGAAATTGAATTATTAATTTGAACATGAGTTTTCAAATAGATTTTTTTGACATCGAAGTTAACGCCAATTCTGTCGTTAATCATATAGTCTAAACCCGCTTGTAAAGCATATCCAAAGCGATCATGATATTTTGCACTAGTTACGATGCCACGATTTTTAACGCCATAAAAGAAAGTATAATTTAAGCCCGCGCCAACATAAGGTCTAAGAGTTCCGGTTGGATTAATGTGATATTGTAGCGTTAAAGTTGGAGGAAGTAATTTTACTGAACCAAGATTTTGTGAGGCTCCCAAGGCGGAATCTTTCAATGCCACTTTATGTTCCGTGGTTCCTAAAATTAATTCGGCGGCTAAATTTGGAGTGATAAATCGAGTGATGTCGAGTTCGGGAATTCTATCGAAATCGATGTTAACATTGCCTCCGACTTTTGAATCAGCCGTGCCTTTTGCATCAGCTTTTACATATAAAGCTCGACCTCTAACTATCCAGTTGTAAGAATCTTCGGCGTAAGCTTGGGAGGTTGCTAGAAAAGCAAAAAGGGCGATTAAACTTAATTTAATTTTCATATTTTTAAATAATTTAAGTTGAATAAATATTGCCTAGAATTATTTTAAAACAAAATATAATTTATTTGATTTAAGTTTTTTAAGCAACAACCAATTTTAATTGATATAAACTAAAATTTGCGTTTATTTATAATTACAATATTTTTATTGTATTTGATAAATATCAAAAAAATTAAATTTTTTTTCATGATAGATTTAAAAATTGCCAATCGATTTGAAGATATAAAAAAAATTGCAATTTTTGCGCAATTAAAAAATGAGCAATTATTCGCAATTTTAAAAGATGCTAAAATTATTAATTTAAAAAAAGATCAAATTTTATTTTCACAAGAACAAAAAGTGAATAATTTTTATATTATTTTAGATGGTCTTGTTAAGCTTTCGAAGCTTAATTCTAGAGGAGCGGAAGCCATTATAAAAATTATTGATTCGGGAAGTGTGAATGATATTTTTATTGATAATTTTTCTTTGTCGGCAATGACGATGAAAAACACAAATCTATTAATGATTCCCATCGATATTTTTAAAAATTATGCCGAAAAAAACTATAATTTAATGCATAATATTTTCCTAGAAATATCTGCGCAAAATGATGATTTGGTCAATCAATTAAGTAATTTAAAAATCGATGACAATAAAGAAAAAATCGGGCAATTTTTGCTAAAAAATTCTCTCAAAAAAGGTAAAAAAACTAAAAATATTGATTTGGAATTTAGTAAAAGTGAAATCGCTTCTTATTTGGGCATGAGGCTCGAAACTTTTTCAAGAATTTTGCATCAATTAAAAATTGATGAGAAATTTTTTATTAAAAAAAATAAAATTATTCTCACTCATGAAAACGCTCTTTGTTCTTACTGCAACAAGGAAATATCCGCAAATTGTGACATGAAAAATTCAAATTTTTGTAAGCAATAAAATTAAAAAATCAAAAACTTATATATTTTAAAAATAATCTATTCAATATTTGATTAAATCAAAATATTTTGTGATTTTTAAGTCAATTTTATTTAAAAAATATTTTCAAAAATTGCTTTAAAAATAACAAAATTACATTCAAAAACTTTAATTCAAATTCATATGATCAAAGCCAAAGGAATCGCTACTAAAGCGCCTCAAGAAAAACTTGCACCATTTTCTTTTGAAAGAAGAGATCCTAAAGAACACGATGTTGTAATCGATATAAAATATTGCGGAATTTGTCATTCCGATATTCATCAAGCTCGAAATGAGTGGGGACATTCAACTTATCCGATGGTTCCAGGGCATGAAATTGCTGGTGTGGTGAGACAAGTTGGCGCGAAAGTTACAAAATATAAAATTGGCGATCATGTTGGAGTTGGCTGTTTTGTTGATTCATGTCGCACCTGTTCAAGCTGTAAGCAAGATTTAGATAATTATTGCTTGGAAGGTCACACTATGACTTATAATTCTATGGAGCGTGACGGCTCTGCAATCACGATGGGCGGGTATTCCGATGTGATTGTTGTTGATGAAAATTATGTTTTAAGAATTCCGAATTCGATTCCTCTCGATAAGGCCGCGCCACTTTTGTGCGCAGGCATTACGCTTTATTCGCCATTGATGCATTGGAAGGCGGGTCCGAATAAAAAAGTTGGTATTTTGGGTATGGGCGGACTTGGTCATATGGGTGTTAAAATCGGCGTGGCTCTAGGCGCTGAAATCACCGTTCTTAGTCATTCTGATAAAAAGAAAGATGATGCGATGAAAATGGGAGCGCACAATTTTGTTGCCACTCAAGACCCTGAAAATCTTAAAAAATATGCGGGATATTTTGATTTAATTATCAATACGGTTTCGTCGGCTGATATCAATATGATGGACTATTTCAACCTTCTTAAACTCGATGCGACTCTGGTTGCTCTAGGCGCTCCCGACAAGGCTTTGTCGATCTCGCCATTTCCATTGATTTTAATGCGTCGAAATTATGCCGGATCGGTAATCGGCGGAATTAAAGAAACTCAAGAAATGTTGGATTTTTGTGCCAAACATAACATTACTCCAGAAATTGAAGTGATTGCCTCGAGCCAAGTAAATGAAGCTTACGAACGCATTTTAAAAAGCGATGTTCGTTATCGTTTCGTAATCGACATGGCATCGCTAAAATAAAAAATTGTTAAATTTCAGATTAAATTGAGATTAATTTATTTCTGCAAATTGCAAATTTATTACCCAATTTTTAACAATTAATTATTTTTTATGATAAACCAGAATCTTAATGCCGGCGCTAACCAAGCAGTTGGAGTGAATAGAGAATTACAGATTTTTATTACCGCTTTAAATATGGATCGAACCGATAGAGCCGGTTCTGTTAACCTTATCAGAGAGTCAATAGCAAGTGGAGGTTTTGATGTTAATAGAAATCTTGGTGATTGTTTCGCTTTACATTTATTTGCTCAATCCGGCAATGCAGAAATGGTTGATTTACTAATTCAAAATGGGGCTAATGTTAGAGAGGTAAGTAAAGGTTCGACGGCATTATTTGTTGCTTCGCAAAATGGACATACGCAAACCGCTTTTTCATTAATAAGAGGTGGCGCGGATTTAAATGTTTTAAATCAAGGAGGAATTACGCCTTTATATATTGCATCGCAAAATAATCACATTGAAATGGTTGATATGTTGCTACAAAATGGAGCGGATGTAAATCTAAGATGTATGCGAGGATTAAGAGCGTTACACATTGCTTCAGAAAAAAATAATGTTGAAATAGTTAGCTTATTAATGCTAAATAGAGCTAATCCAAATATTCTAAGCGATGAAGGTTTTCCAGCATTAATAATTGCTGTAGAATATGAAAGTCAAGATGTGGCGGTTGAATTAATTAGGAGAATTTCGGATATGGCTATTCGATCTCCCAATTCCACTGCGAATTTAAGAGCTTCGGCGGTTGAAGATCGTGCAAATCCAGCCAACTCAAGTAATCCTTCTTCGCATCAACGAAATTAAAGCGATAAAGCATTGCCAATAAAAAATGCTAATTTTTATTGCAATTTTTTTTTGTATAAATCATATTAGAAAAATATAATATGATTTATACAAAATGACAAATAAAAAAACATCAAAACAAAAGCAAAAATTAGCCAAAGAAATGTCGGTTATTCTCAAGAGAATAGCCAATCCAACGCGCTTGATGATTCTTTGCCAAATCGTCGAAAATGATAAAAATGTTTCGGAATTATTAGAGAATGTTGAGGTTTCGCAATCAGCTTTATCGCAACATTTGGCACTAATGAAAAAATATAAAATCATTAAAGATGAAAAATGTGGGAAGTTTGTTTTCTATTCAATTAAAGATCAGAAAATTAAAAAAATTTTAGGATCTTTGAGTGAAATTTGTGGTAAAAAATTAATTAAAAAATAGGAGTTTTTTTATGAGCATTGATAGAATTATTATGGGCTTTGCAGGCTCTATGGTATTGATTGGAACGCTACTCGGCATGTTGATAAATTCCAATTTTTTATATTTAAGTTTGTTTATTGGATTTATGTTATTGCAATCTTCAATTACTAAATTCTGCCCGATGGCATGGATTGTAAAAAAACTCGGCGGTCAAAGTAAAAATTTTTTCTAAATGACAAATTTTCTTAGTGCGATAATTATTTTTTCTTGTTTGCTTAGCAATGTTGCGAGTGCTAAAACCGTGGCTTTACAGGTCGCTCTTCATGAAATTTTAAATAATTCTAATGTCAAAAAATCTGCCGAATATTCTTTAAAAGCCTCGGAAGGCGAAGCTTTGGAGGCAGATAAACATTGGCTTCCAACGCTTTATCTCGATTCGTCATTTTATAAAACTAACGACCCGACTAAAACTTTTATCGGCAATTTATATCAAAGATCGATTCGCCAAAGTGATTTCGAGCAAAGCGTTATCAATAAAACTGCCAATGGCACTTATTCGAAATCGGCGGTCGGCGTCAATTTGCCTCTTTATGAGGGCGGTGCGGGCGTTGCCAATCGTGATATCGCTAAAAATATGGTGGTGG
>CAIOKL010000269.1 GCA_903858915.1 uncultured Alphaproteobacteria bacterium
GTTACCTCTGTTGAGACGATTTAATGTTTTAACGTTATGTTTTTTTAACACGCGCGGTTACAATACTTTTTTAAACGCGTAAATTACTAATTTACGTCATTAAGCGATTATTGGGCGCGTGGGGGGGGGCGCGCTTCATAAAATAATCACTAAAAAATTTTTCGTATTGCAACCTCTGCGTATTTTTGAAGTCGATAGTCGCCGCCGAGAATTACGGTAATGCTATCGCTTTACACACGCGAAATTTCATTCACAACCTTTGTTTGAGTTTTTTTAGTTGAATTTTTTGTAGATTTTAACGACTCGATTTACGCCAAAGTTCGTCGAATTCGCTATAATATCTTTTTGAATACCGCGTTCTCGTCTTCATCCTTTTTCTACAAATCGAGCCCTCTTGCGCCCAATAGCGCAAAAACCACTAGCTCCGCTCCGCTATTTTGCAGCTTCCCGCACTTATTGCACAGCTCTAAATGAGACCGGGACCCTGCCGTCTTTTCGTTCTTAGAATCTTTTATTCCAATTTTAGCCGATTTACCGGAGCAATCGTTTTACAGGCCTATGCGCTTTCCTGCGAAAAATTTAAATAAAATGCTGTTTTCGGCAAAAAAATTAAAACTTTCGAAAAATTTTCTAAATGTAAACCCTGATAATTTTGTCGAACAAGAGGACATTTCAATTGACCCGTTAAACTTCTCCTTGTATTCGCATATAAAAAAAAACTCCTTTATCTCCTTTTTCGTAGATCAATTAATTGATGTGCCTATTTGCTTTAAAAAAAGTAAGTCACTTCGTTTTAAGCACACCGAGCTCATTCTCGTTAAACTTATAAATTTTTTAATGAAAAAAGGCGATAAAGAGCGTACCACACGCACCCTTTTTCGAGCTTTTCACCTTTTTGATCAAAAACTCGCGCACAGTCTGGTCGACCCCGTAACCCCTTCGTCATTTAGCGCCGAGTGGCGTTCTTTATTTTGTATTTTTGAAAATTTGTACGTTTACCGAACTAAAGCCCTGGCTGTTCTCTCTTTAGAGGCCGAAGAGCTTCGTAAAACTACGAATTTACCCGAAAATTCCGCCAATAATGCAAAATGGGCCGTGGGGGACGACCAAGAAGCAACCCAAGAAGCAACCCAAGAAGCAGCCCAAGAAGCAGCCCAAGAAGCAGCTCAAGAAGCAGCCCAAGAAGCAGCCCAAGAAGCAGCCCAAGAGGAGAGCCCTGCCGCCGCTGAATCAGAAATTTTTAATTTTTTTAAAAACGCAGAACTTGTGCCCTACCCGTTTGACCCTGACATCGCATTAACTGACGATCTTCAAAATTCAACGTTATCGTTCCTTAAGCATAATTTTAGTTATCATACCCCTAACGTCTCCTTACTTCCCTCTAATCGTTTCATCTTTAATTCCAAAGGTTTTTTTAAACAAAAGTCCCTCCGCCACCTCCACCAAATTTTACCAATTTTTACGTTTTTTGTTTATAACGTCGATAAGAACGTTAGGAAGTTCTCTCGAGGTCGTTCCGGTAAGTACATTTTTATATGAAAATATGTAGCCCCGTTTAAACGCCTTAAAACGGCTATTAAATTAATCGCTAAGCAAGTTAAA
>CAIOKL010000270.1 GCA_903858915.1 uncultured Alphaproteobacteria bacterium
GCCAAACCTCGCCATTTTTTGCTTTAAAAAAATATTAATAATTTTAGTTACTTTTTTCACCCCCTCCCAAAATTTTCTTGCAGAAAATTTTACCATCACGAAAAGCGGGAGGGTGATGAGCCCGTAAGCGTTGAGACTATTGCTAAAAAAAAGGTACCAGGTTCCTTTTTATTAAAATTTTATTTTTTTGCATTGAAAATAAAAAGCAATTTTCAAAACCAAATTTAATCGGGAGTCGCTTAAAATTGCTTGTAATTTTTTAAACTTTTTATCGTGCAAAAAAAAGGTACTAGGTTACTTTTTTATAACAAATTTTTCATTTTTTAAATAAAAAACCCCCCACCCCAACCCTCTCCCCGCAGGCAGGGAGAGGGGATAGCGGCGATGATTTTTTTCAAAAATAAATTCAAAATTCTCTTCAATATTTCTTTTTGGAATAAAAAAAATCGATCTACTTCCTTCTTAGATTTTCTATTTATTACAAAAAATTAATCCATTTAATCCCCTCTCCCCACCTGTGGGGCTTACGCCCCTACAATATTTATTTACAAATAAGATATCCAAATTATAAAGCAAATATAATTCTTTTAGCTCTTATTTATAAATAAATTATTCAACTACTATGCAACAAATTCTTCAGCGTTATTATTCTAAAATGGGTAAAGATTTCGTAAACGCTTTTAGCGAGATAATACCAGCGATTATGTCTTGTGGGAATAGCAGTGGCGGTTTAATTGCCAATCAAATGTCTAAGATAAATAACAAAAGCTTCAAGACTAACGATATGAGGCTTCATCGATTTTTAAAATCCAGTAATTTTCAAATCGATGAAAAATTCTGGAGAATGCACATCAATCTTCTTTTTGATATTTTACAAGAAAATAATCATATTAATCAAAATGTCCCAATTGATGTTTTAGTTGATTGCACAACTAGTTGTGACAATTTCTTGATTATGACGGCAAGCATCATCATCAATAGCAAAGCTGTTTGTTTATATTTTACTTCAAGAGTCTATCCGAGAAGAAAAAATAGAGTTGATTATAAAATTATGGAAAGGGCTTTTATCAACGGTCTAAGGCAGGTTTTGTCAAAAAAATTTCAATATCGAATAGTTGCTGATCGAGGTTTTGGCAATCGTAGATTTTTTAATTTATGTCAAGAAAATAATTTTGAATTTGTGGTTAGAATAAATAGCAATTTACGAGTAAAAGATTTAGAAAATAATCAAAAAAATCTAAGGGAATTTAATAAAACAAATATTAAAAATCTTGAATTTTATGTTAATGTTTGGGATCAAAATATTATCATCGAAACCTGCACTAGCAATAACTCAACATGGTTTTTAGTTAAGAGCTCTCCCGAATTAAATGGCAAAGAAATTTACGAAAAAAGATTTAAAATTGAAAAATTATTTCAAGATAGTAAATCATCAGGGTTTAATATCGAAGCAAATAAAATCAAGAAATATGACCGATTCAAGAGGCTGTTATATTGTTGCCACTTATCTCATTTATTTCTAACCTTACTTGGCAATTATATCGAAAATAAAAAGAATAATATTTTAAAAAAAAACTTTTACCAAAACTTCGAAAATATTTCAGCCTTTTTACCATTGGCCTTAGAGCAATGTCCAATTTCTACTCTCAATCTATGGAGA
>CAIOKL010000271.1 GCA_903858915.1 uncultured Alphaproteobacteria bacterium
CGAAAACTCTTTAAAAAATTAAATAAAAATCAGGAGCAAAAATATTAAGCCTTTAAATTTAACATGTCAAGCCCTTCTTTTATTTTTTTTCTAATTAGCCATTTTCTTAATTAAATAGCCACGAATATAGCTTAGAAAAACAAGCCTCGAAGACATATTACCTTTTTTTAAATTTATTTCTAATTTCTCAAAACTTTGCAAACTTTTAACAATAAATTTTAAAGATAAATTTTGTAAATTTCTTCGAAAATCTGCTTCGATTTTGTAAAAAATCTGCGCGGACTTTACAGCCTCATCGATACTCTTGCCAGAATTCTCAATTGAGACCTTTGCGTTATATAATTTTGAAAAATAATTTATTAAATTTCGAACGAGTAAAATTGATTCGTTGCCTCCCTCAAAAGCCTTCTCAGCCCTTAGAAAACACCATTCATAATTTTTACTCGCAAACTGCACCGCAAAATCTTGTAAATTTTCATCTTGATTTGCTGAAATTAATTTTCTGAAAATTTCTAATGATAATTTTTTCTCGTCGCCCAAATAATTTTTAATTTTACCAACTTCATTCACTATTAAATTGCGATCTTTTCCGAAGTTTTTTACCATCAAATTAATGATTTCATTTTCCACAATTATATCATTTTCAACAAAGAGTTCGGATATCGATTTTCTAAGGCTTACGGCATCTTCTTCGTAACATGGAATTGCCATTAAAAATTGGCTTTCTTCAACTAATTTTCGAAGCGCCGAAGATTTATCTAAATCTCCGCCTTGAATCAAAATAAAATTATCGCTTTTTCTGCCATATTGCGGATCGGATAACAAAATTTTTAACGCTCCAACTGTATGCGCATCGCAGTCTTTAATCATTATCAATCTTCTTCCGCCAAGCATTGAGATTGAATAAAATTCATCGGTTAAAATTGCTTTATCTTCTTTGATTTTTTCGCTCGATAATTGCGAAACCAGAAATGGATCGGCTAAATCATTAACGATTTTTTTAGCGATAACTTCGAAACGAAATCTTGTTATTGTAGGCTCTGGACCATATAATAAACAGCCAGAAATTTTCTCATCGGCGATTTTCTTGATATAATTTTCAACTTGATAGCTTGAAATTTTCATTGTAGATTCTGGATTAATTTAAACCAAATTTTTAAATTAAATAATTTGAATAATTTTACAATCTCTTAATAGCGCCATGCGAATTTTACTCACTGAAGATAATTTTATTGTCGGCAAATCGATCAAACAAATTTTAGAAAATAAAAAATATTTAGTCGATTGGGTTCAAGATGGCGAATCCTGCGAAACGGCTCTCGAAACCACTAAATTCGACATTATTATTTTAGATATCAACCTTCCTGACATTTCTGGAATTGAAATTATAAAAAAAATTCGCGCTAAAAAAAATTATACTCCGATCCTTGTGGTTTCTGCGCGCAACTCCATTGAAAATAAAATTGAAGGACTTGATTTGGGCGCCGATGATTATCTCACCAAGCCCTTTGATTATGAAGAACTTTTGGCGCGGATAAAGTCTTTGCACCGAAGAAACAAAGGCATTGCCGAGAATATTTTAACCTTTAAAAATATTGAACTCGATGTTAATCAACATCTCGTTAAATTTCAAAAAAAAATTGTCGAGGTTTCACCGAAAGAGTTTACTATTCTTAAAATTCTTTTAGAAAATGTCGATCGTCCAATTTCAAAAAGCCAACTTGAAGAGGCAATTTATAGTTGGAATAATTCAATCGAGAGTAATGCGATTGAGGTTTTTATTCATAATTTGAGAAAAAAAATTCCGATTGAATTTATCACAACAATTCGCGGAATAGGATACCGCATCGAATCTTAAATGATGCGACTTAATTAAATTTGCTAAAGCAAATTTAGCTTTCAGTTGAATCGCTTCGTCGCGAATGAATCGCGACATCCGCGATGAATTTTGGTTTTTTCGGATTAACGGTTCGTATATTTCACCAATAGAAATAAAGATAAATAAACATGAAAATTAGAAAAAAAAATTCATTAAAAATAAATTTAATTTTTAAACTCAATATTGTCTTGTTAATCATTTCGACTTTGGTTTTTTTAATAAGTTTTCGTGTTGGAAAAAGTGAAATAAATCAGGTTTTTGATGCCGAATTGATCAAATCCGCGCGCCTTATTTTTGAACTCGCTAAGCATGAAAGCTTTATAAAAAATTCTCCGCATCTTGACGAAGAACTTCATCAAAAATTTTTCAATCGCTATGATTATGAACTTCACGCCCAAGCTTGGAAAAATAATCAATTAATCTATAATTCTGGCGAACATTTAAAGACCTCAAAGCCCAAGGAAGA
This sequence comes from uncultured Alphaproteobacteria bacterium, assembly GCA_903858915.1. Classification (GTDB taxonomy): domain Bacteria; phylum Pseudomonadota; class Alphaproteobacteria; order Rickettsiales; family UBA1997; genus CAILUF01. Next base: position 2,346 of record CAIOKL010000271.1, read on the forward strand.
AGGCTTTAAAGATATTATAATTAATCATGAAACTTGGCGCAGTTTTGCATTTTTTGACAAAATAAACGATACACAAATTCTAGTTATAGAAAAATTTCATATTCGTGAAAATTTAATTTTTGAAATCGCCCTTGCCTCTTCGGTTGCTTTGTTTTTGTTATTATTTTTTATAATTATCGTGGTAATTTTTGTAGTAAATAAAGAGCTAAAACCTCTTAAAAATCTTGCCGATGAAGTTTCGTTAATTTCTCTCGGAAAAATCAAGAAAATTCAAGAAAATAACTTGCCGAATGAGCTTCAGCCTTTTATAAAATCATTTAATTCGTTAATCGAAAAATTATTAAATTCACTCGAAAATGAAAAAAGATTTACCGATTACGCTGCCCACGAACTCAATACTCCACTTACGGCGATAAGGCTTCAAGCCCAAATATTACTTAATCAAAATCACAATAAAAATCATCGGCAAGAATTTGAAAATTTAATCGAAGCGGTTGATGGAGCGTCGCATTTAATCAATCAGCTTCTTACTCTTTCAAGGATTAACGGCGGGATAGATAAAAATTCGATGAAAAAAATTTCAATAATAAATTTGATTGACGAAATTATTGAAAATTTTGCTAAAGAAATTGCTCAAAAAAATTTAAAAATTACTAAAAATTTTGAGAATATTTCATCAAAAAATTCAATCGCAATTCATAAAATTTATTGCCAAATTCTTCTTAAAAATTTATTAGATAATGCCATCAAATATAGCGTCAATAATGGTGCAATCGAAATTGAAGTTGAGAAAAATATCGACACGCTTTCGATAAAAATTATAAATATGAATGACGACACCTCATCAATTGATACCAAAAAAGTTTTTGAAAATTTTTATAGATCCAACAAATCACTAAGCACTCGCAATGTCGTCGGCTCTGGGCTTGGACTAGCAATATCAAAGAAAATCGTCGAATTACATAACGGCTCAATCACCTTCAAATGCATTGGCAACAAAGCCGTAGTTCAAATATTTTTAAAAAATTTAATACCTTAAGGTTATCTTAAGAATTGCATTCTAATTTGTTGGTAAAATAAAATTAAATTTACCAACAATGTTAGAAAATATAACCACATTACTCCTACTCCCACTTATCTTATCGCAGTTTTGTTTTTTAACAAAAAAACGCGATTCTTGGTTTTTTGCCATACAAATTTTGGTTAGCATTCTCTGCCTTGAATCCTCTATTTCAATAGGTATTTCGCAGAAAGTTTTCATTGTCGATTTAGGATTTTTTTCTCTAAAATTCATGTGCGATATTTATAGTTATTTTTTTGGAATCCTTGTAAGCGTAGTGTGGATCTTAACAATTCTTTATTCGCATTCTTATCTAAAAGACGAAATTCAAAGCAGAAAAATTACTAAATTTTTTTATTATATTTGCTTAACCATCTTTTGCACCTACGGAAACGCCTACGCCGGCAATTTAGAAACATTTTTTATATTTTATTTTTTGATGATTTTATTTACCGCGCCTTTAATAATTTTAGAAATAAATAAATCAACAATCAGGGCTTATAGATTATATCTCAAAACCCAAATTTACACCTCACTTTTTTTATTTTTACCCGCCATAATTTTGTTAAAATATTTTAAAATTAACACCGATTTCATTGCCGACAATCGCGATTTCTTACTACAAAATCATCAATTCGCGAGCCTGATAATGTTTTTATTTATTTTTGGTGTCGCCAAAAATTGCGTCTTACCTTTTCATCGCTGGATTACACGGACCACTGTGGCATCAACTCCCGTAAGCGCTTTACTACATTCTGTCGCCGCCGTAAAATCTGGCTCATTCATAATTATTAAAATTGCGGTTTATATTTATTCACTAAATTATACTAAATTTCTTTCGGAAAATTTCTTTTATTGCGGGTGGATTTTTTATTTATGTGGCATCACTGCGGTTTACTCCGCCTATCGCGCATACAAAACCACCAAATTAAAAAGTCGCTTCGCTTATTCAACAATTTCACAATTATCTTACATTTTATCTTCAATTTTTATCGCCAATAAATTAGCGATTATGGGCGCAGTTTTACACATAATTTCTCACTCTTTGTGCAAAATTACTTTATTTTTTATCGCCGGAATTTTCAGCTCAGTCTATGGAATTCATGGCACCAAAGAGGCGGCCAAACTCGCTCCGCATTTAAAATTTTGGATCGCTTGCTTGGCATTTTGTGGCGCTTCAATCATTGGCATTCCTTATTTACCAGGATCGTTCGGCAAAGATTTAATGATAATTTCTGAAATGCAAACTCACCATTATTCGTCGGTGATTTTTTTAATTTGCGGAAGTCTCATCAATATTTTGTATATTTTTCCAATTATTAAAGCCGGTTTTTTTTCTAAAAAAGTTGCCAAAATACATTTGAAAGAAATTCCCCTAACCATGCGTTTAGCCATAATAATAGCGGTTTCGTTGGCATTAACAATGAGTTTTTTTATTAATGATTTAATCAATTTTTTCAAAATTTATGAAGTATGAATTAAAGCAAAATTTTATTGCCGGATTATTGGTTTCTTTCATTGCCCTACCCTTATGTATCGCCATTTCGGGCGCTTCGGAATTTCCATTATTAGCGGGCGTAATCACCGCTATAATTGGTGGCATTTTTGTTTCGCAAATTAATGGATCACGAGTCGCGATTACTGGACCGGCGGCCGGAATGATCGTGGTGATTTTTGATGCGGTCGAAAAACTCGGCAATGGCAATAATTTTGAAGGCTATAAATACACTTTATCGGCGATAGTTTTTGCTAGTCTCATGCAGATTGCAACCTCTTATACCAAGCTTCCACAACTTATGCGTAAATTTCCTGAATATATAATTCGAGGCATGATGATTGCGATTGGCACCATCGTTTTTCTCAAGCAAATTTTTATTTTATGCGGACATAAAGCCCCTCGCGTAAGCACTCTCGAATTTTTTATTCATATTCCAAAGGAAGCCTTCTTGGGCGCCAATCTTGAGAGTCTAGCGCTTGGAATTTTTGCTATATTTTTTATTTTAATTTGGAAAAAATATTTAGAAAAAAAATATCGTCTTTGCAAAATCATACCCGTATATTTATTAACAATTTTTATCGGCGCAATTTTAGCCAAAATATTTGATATTCAACATCATCAACATTTTATAATGAAAGCCTTCTCCGACCCTTTAGAATCAAGCTTTATCACCATATCAAAAAATATTTCCGATACCATAAATTTTCCAAATTTTTCAATGATTTATTCGTTAAAATTTTGGATCGCAACTTTTACCATTTACGCAGTCGGCTCTTTAGAAACAATATTGTCGGCAATTGCGATTGATAAAATTGATCCACAAAAAAATCATACTAATCTCTCCAAAGATATTCGTGCCATCGGCATCGGCAACGCAATCTGCGGAAGTCTCGGCGCCTTACCGATGATTGCCGAAATCGTTCGCAGTTCCGCCAGCATTTCTTATGGCGCCACCAATAAATTTGCCAATTTTTTTCACGGAATTTGCTTGTTATTGATGATTACTTTATTTCAAAAATATTTAAATTTTATTCCTCTTTCAATTTTGGCTGGAATGCTGATAATCATTGCTTTAACGATGATTAACATTAATAATCTTATCGAACATTTTCATGAAAATAAAAAAGAATTTTTTATAATTTTAGCAATTGTTTTTTTTACTTTGTATATTGATCTTTTGGCGGGAATCGCAAGTGGCTTGTGCCTTCATTTTATCGCACACAAAAAATGGCAAAGATAATTTTAATTTTCTGTTTAATTTTTGTAAATTTTAGCAATTGTTTTGCTCAAAATAATTTAGAAAAAAAATATAATTTACAAAGCCTTACCACATTTTCATCAGCCAAAGGCAATGCTTTTGGCGAATCAACGCGACGACAATTACTTAATAATTTTAGCGAATTACCGCTTTCAAATTTAATGGCGATTGGCGAAATTATTCAATTTAGCCATGTAAAATCTTCTTATAAAAATAACTCGGAAAGCTACAGCCTCAATTCCGCAGAATTTTTTCATCGTTATCGGTTTTTGGCCACCAAATATGCAAATTTTATTATTCACAATTCCTATAAATTTCAGGGAATTTATAATGACAATAAATACTTATCATTAATGCCTAAGCAAAATGATTATGAGTTGCGAATGCTAATTGCTCACAATATGACCGATCGCTTAATTAACAATATTCTGCACAGCGAAAAACCTTATTTTGCTCGACTCGAAATCGCTTATCGATATAGATTTAACAACCCCTTTGACGAGATTCGCCAAAGATTTTATTTGGGCATAAAGCTCAATCAAAAATTTTCGTTTTTATTGCAACAAGATTTAAGTTGGGCGGTTAAAGTCCATGAAACCGCAACGCGTAACAGCCCGAGGCAAATGCAAAATTTTCAATTTTCTAAAAATTTTAACAGCGTTATTTCTCCAAGTTTAATTTATAAAATCGATCGCAATAATTCGGTGCAAATTGCTTATTTTAAAAGGCTCGGGGGTAATGATTTGCAATATGATTCGGCGGGTTTTAACTTGGGTCTTTTGAATAGTTTTTGAAAGATTTTTCAAAAAAATCTAGTTAAAAATAATACTTTATTTTCTACAAATTTTAACTCTCTCATCGCCATATTTTTCGCAAACACATCCATAAAATTCGCGTTTTTTAATCACTCCTTCGGCGATTAAATATTCGTAAAATCTGATTAATTTTTCTTTGCGTGGTTTATATTTTTTTTCACCAATTTTCATCAAAATTTTTGCTAAAATTTTTAAGGCAATTGCTGGGTTTATGCCGGCTAATTTGTGTCGATTAATTATTATTAAATTATCGGCGTTTTGTTCAATGATTTCTAGCTCATATCCATCCATAATTTCATCAAAAAAATCACGAGTTTTAGAAATTTCTAACGAGGCGTTGTAAATTCTTTTTTCGAGTAAATTTTTGTCATCGAAACTCGCTAAAAATTTACGAATTTTATTGCGTAAAAATTTTTCGTCATCATTGGTTTCATCTTCAAACCACTCAATATTTTTAGCGATTAAATAATTTTTTAATTCATCTTTCGAAATTTCTAGAAATGGACGAATGATTTTTACGCCATTTATTTCGGAAATTTTTTGAATTGGCGATAAGCCGTCAAGCCCACTGCCCCTAAATAATCTGATTAAAAAATTTTCAGCAATATCGCCAATATGATGACCAACAAATAAAAATTCTAGATGATTTTTTTTGCAAAAATTGGTTAATATTTCATAGCGAATTTCGCGCAAATTGGCTTCAATATTTTTGTGTGGAATTTGTTTTTGCGGAATCGCTAAAATTTTATGTGAAATATCAAATTTTTTTAGCAATTCTCCAACTTTTTTTGCTTCATTTTTTGAGTTTTTACGAAGGCCATGATCAATTGTCAAGGCATAAATTTTGATTTTATTTTCTTTACAGAAATCATTTAGCGCCAAAGTTAAAGCCATGGAGTCGCACCCGCCAGAAATCGCCACCGCAATTTGCTTCTTTATAAAAAAATTTTTAAAAACTTCTTCAATATTATTTGTTATATTTTTATACTCGTTGTTCATTTAAAAAATAAAAATATGTCATTCAAAAAATTATTTCTATATTTTGCAATTTTAGCAATTTTTTGCAAGCAATCATTCGCACAGAATCCTTCGACTCTATCTTTAGATCAATATCTTGAACAAGTTAAGGGACAAAATTTAACCATCGAAAAATCCGAAAAAAATGTCGAAAGTTTTGAACTTTTAAAACAAAAAGCTAAATTGGTTAGCGCCATTAAACTTTATGGCTTTACGGAGTCAAGCTTCGCCGAGCAAAACCGCGCTTTACAATTTTTTCGTTATGAATCGGTAAAATATCAAAATAATCGTATTGGATTATCGCAAAATTCTGAATTTGGTTTAAATAGCAATATTTATTATTCACTCAACAACACTAAATATAAAGGCTTCAACAGCGCTCTTGCCAGCTCTAATCTTGCCATTCAAAATAGCCAAGCCATTCCCGTTGTCGAATTGTCAATTCCACTTTGGCAAAATTTATTTGGAGCCTCAACTCGCGCGCGTCGTGACGCTTCCTTTTATGAAAATGAAGCCCAAAAATTAAGCGCTAAAGCTTTGTCGATTAGCGAATTAATTGACGCCGAGAAGGGTTTTTGGACGATGGTTTTTGCTCAAAAAACTGTTGAAATTCAAAATCGCGCTTTAAATAGTGCGCAAAAAATATTAAATTATTTAAGTAAAAAAGAGCGCATGAATTTAGCAGAAAAAGGCGATGTTCTTCAAGCAAAAGCCATGGTTGAATCCAAGAAATTAGCGGTTAAACAAGCTGAAAATTTTCTTAAAATTAGCGCAAGAAATTTTAATAAAAAACGCAATTCTGACAAAGAGGAAGTCAAAGAAAAATTAATTTCTTTCGATATTCAAAAATTACAAAATGCAAAATTTTCTATTCAAAAAAAATCGGATCGATTTGATGTAAAGTCACAAAAGGCGCAGGTTGATGCCTCGGTCGCTCAAGCTAAAATTGAAGAAGAAAGCAACAAACCTTCGTTAAATTTATATACAAGTTATTCGGTGAACCAAGTTGAAGCCAACAGAATGGACGCGGTTTCATCGACTCTTAATAAAAATGCGCCGACTGGAAAAATCGGTTTAGAATTTTCAATGCCAATCAATATTGGACTATCTTCCGATATCCGCAAAGGTGCGCGCACCAAGGCTTCCGCTGATAAAATTTCTTATCGTGAAAAACTTCTTCAACAAGAAATCGATTGGCAAAATTTGCAAGAAAATTTAAAGGATTATCAAGAAAATTTACGCCTCGCCACTCAAATTGAAAACGCTCAGAAAGCTAAATTAGAAAATGAACGAAACCTTCTTGAGCGCGGTCGCACCTCGACTTATCAGATTTTAGTTTTTGAACAAGAATATTCAAATTCCGAATTAACTACGCAACAAATTGCACAAAAATTACACGAATTAATTGCCGAACAAAAACTTTACCAACAATTAGAAATTTAATTTTTTTAAAATGAATATCACCGAATTATCAATCAAACGGCCCGCTTTTATTTCGAGCTTGATGATTACTATCATCACTGTTGGTTACATCGCTTTCAATAAAATGAATGTCGAGCTTTTTCCAAATATCGATATTCCGATTATTTTCGTTTCCACTCGTTATGATGGCGCCGCGCCGTCGGAAATTGAAAGCTTGGTTTCCAAGCCACTTGAAGAAGAAATTAGCACGGTTTCTGGCATCAAAAAATTAATGTCGCGAAGCTTGAAAGACACGAGTCAAATCATTGTACAACTTTATCAAAACACCGACATTAAATATGCCGAACAACAAATTCGTGACAAAATAAATCAAGCTCGTGCCAAACTCCCCGAAGATGTTAAAGAGCCGGTAATTCGTCGCGTCGACCCTTCGGATCAGCCCGTTTTAACGATTATTTTAAAAGCTGATTTGCCTGAAGCGGAATTATTTGATTTGGCCGATAATTTTGTACGCCCTAGACTAGAGCAAACTGCCGATGTTGGTATGGTTGAAATTTTAGGAGCGCGCAAGAGAGAAATTCAAATTCTCGTTGATCAAAATAAATTAAAATCGCGCGATGTTTCTCTTTCGCAAATTAATCGCCAATTGGCGCTTTCGGGACAAAATGTTTCGATTGGCAAAAGAGATATTGGCGATAAGCAACGAGTTTTTAGAAGCGCCAGCGAGTTCAATGAAATCAATCAAATCGAAAATACTTTGGTTAATTTTTATTCTAACGAAATTCCAACCAAAGTTTCCGACATTGGCGTTGTAATTGATGGTCTTGAAGATGAAAATTCACGCGCCTTTTTGGACGGCAAAAAATCATTATTTTTAACGGTTTATCGCCAATCCGATGCCAATATTATCAAAGCGGTTGACGGTGTTAAAGTTCAAATCGAAAAAATTAAAAAAGATTTTGCAAGCATGGAAGGCAAGCCCGAAATTACCGCCACTAAAGATGCCAGCGTTTATATTCGTAGCAACATTTCCGACATCCAAGAAGCGGTTGTTATCGCCGTAATTCTCACAGTTTTAACGGTGTTATTTTTCCTCGGAAGCATTCGCGCCACCATTATTACCGCCATTTCCCTACCCATCACCTTAATCGGAGCTTTCATTATTATGTACAGCGCGGATTTCTCAATCAATGTGATTACCATGCTAGCGTTGAGCTTGGCTGTAGGTCTCTTGGTTGATGACGCCATCGTCGTTGTAGAAAATATTTATCGCAAAATCGAAAGTGGCATGAATCCAATTGAAGCTTCAATCGCTTCTTCACGCGAAATTTTGATGGCAGTTGTCGCCATTAGCGCCGTGGTTATTTCGGTCTTTACGCCAATTTCATTTTTAAAAGGCACGGTCGGGCAATATTTAAAACAATTCGGCTTAACTATTTCCTTCGCCATGATGATTAGTCTCGTCGTCGCCATCTCAATTATTCCCGTTTTATGCGCTTATCTTTCGGGGCAGAATAAAAAACCACACAAACCACACGAGAAGAAAAAAATTTCAAGGCTCGATGCATTTCAATCTTATCTCGAAGATCGCTATGAAGGCGCCTTGAAATTTTCGATTAAACACCCCGCAATTATTATTATCACAACTTTGCTAATTATCGCCGGAAGTATCGTCGCTTTTACCAAAGTTCCCAAAACTTTTATGACCGAAAGTGACAATGGCGAAATTACCGTAAGCCTTGAACTTTCCGCCGATTCAAGCCTTGATGCCACTAGCTCCGCCGCCTTGAAAATTGACGAAGTTGTGCGTCAAAATAAAGAAGTTGTTATCTCGGCCGCCTCTGCCGGAACGATGTCGCGTCAAGCTAATCGAGGTGAACTTTATATAAAATTACTTCCTAAAAAAGATCGCACCATTAGCACTTCGCAATTCAAAGAAAAATTGCGCGGTCAATTAGTTGGTTTTGAATATGCTAATCCTGTGGTTAGGGATTTTGATCCTTCGGGCGGGGCTTCGCGCGGTCAACCTTTCAATTTATTTTTAATTTCTTCAAACAAAGATTCGCTCGATAAATATGCGACGATGCTTTATGAAAAACTCAAACAAGATCCGCGCTTAAAAGATGTTGACACCAGCAATAAAGCTACTCGCGCCGAATTTAAAGTTAATCTCAAAGAAGATTCCGCTCGCAACTACGGCGTTAATAGTCAAGCTGTTGGCAATGAATTGCGTGGTTATGTCGAAGGTTTTATTCCAACCAAACTTCGTCAAAATGGCTTGGAATATAATATTCGCTTGCGCTTAAAGCCTGAGCAACGCGATATTAAAGATAATTTTAATACGATTTATGTTCCTAATATTAACAATAAATTGATTCGTCTCGCCGATATTGCCGAGACCGAAGAAGATATCGAACCCGCGACCATCAATCGTCAAGACCGCGGTCGTTATATTCAAATTACCGCAAGTCTCGCTCCAAAAGTTGGTCTTGGAGATTTAATCGATGATTTCCAAAAGAAATTTTTGGATGGTGAATTAAAAATGCCGAATGATGTGCGTTTTTCTTTTTCCGGCGATTCCGAAAATATGCAAGACATGATAACTTCGATGAACCAAGCTTTACTTTTATCAATCGTTTTCATTTATTTAATTTTAACCAGCCTTTACGAATCTTTCGTAGTGCCATTTACAATTCTTCTTGCGCTTCCCCTCGCCTTTTGTGGAGCCTTTTACGCTCTTTATATCATGGGCGAATCGGTTAATATTTTTACCATGCTTGGGATTTTTATGTTGGTGAGCGTTTCGGGGAAAAATTCGATTTTGTTAATCGACTTTACCAATCGCTTAATCGAGGAAGGAAAATCGCGCACCGAGGCTTTGGTTATCGCTGGAAGAATGCGTTTGCGTCCAATTTTAATGACCTCAATCGCTTTAATTGTTGGCACTTTGCCGGTTGCCATCGGCTTTAGCGAAACCGCTTCAATGCGTACTTCGATGGGCGTTGCTATCATCGGCGGATTGATTTCTTCGACTTTATTAACTCTAGTCGTCGTGCCGGCAGTTTTCAGTTACATCGATCGCTTTAGAATTTGGATTAAAGCAAAACTTTGGAAGATGGTGGAGTAATTAGGGTTAATTAATTTATTGTAATTAGAAGCAAATCATTGCACTCATAAATTTTATAAAACACTCGCAAAACTTTCGGTGTCACAGCTCTCCCGCTCAGGGGCTTACAAACCTATATTTTGTGAAATATTCGTCAAGCTTACGGGGTCATCATCCCTTACACCCCTACATTTTGTAAAAACACTCGCAAAACTTACGGGCTGTAGCTCCCCCCTTGAGGGGGAGCGGATTCCAGAAACTTAACGGTAGTTAAGTTTCTGGAATCGTGGGGGGTCAGAAAAGCTTAGATAATCAACGATCTAGAACCAAAATAAAAACTTCCAAAAAATAAATTTTATAAAAAAGACGAAGCGTTCACAAACTAAAAATCTCATCGCGTATGTCGCGATTCATTCGCGACGGAGCGATTCAACTGAAAGCTAAATTTGCTGCAAATTTAATGTGTAACGCTCAGGAATACCGCTTTCAATCTTAAATCAGGCGATTGAATTTAAGGACGAGTCTGCGTAAGCCTACTCTAAGGTAGGCGCGCAAAGACGAGTTCCGCAAAATTCGGTCGCATCATTTAAGATTCAAAGCGGTATTTGGTGGGATCGGTAGGGATTGAACCTACGACCAAGACGTTATGAGCGTCCTGCTCTGACCGCTGAGCTACAATCCCCGCCGTTTAGAATATTAAATTTTGACAAGTTTAACATTCTAAAAACTTTAACTCTTAAATCCAATATTGGTCTTTTTAGATTTTTTTTGCAACAAAAAATTTTTAGTTTTCAATATTTTTTGGCTTAGCAACTCCAACCAAAGCTGGTCTTATTAATCTATCCGCAATCGAATATCCAGCTTGAATAACCTGAACAACGCTTCCCTCTTTTGCATCCGATTCAATATTAGCAATTGCTTCGTGAAAATTATGATCAAAATCTTGGTTAAGTGGATAAATTCTCTTCACTTGATTTTTTTCCAAAACTTTAAGCATTTCTTTTTCGGTCATTTCAATTGCGAGTGCATAATTTTTTATGGCTGGATTTTTTGCAATTTCATCTTTTGGAGCATTTTCGCTCGCCATGAAAAAATTTTCTACAACCGTCACCAAATCGCTTACAAAATTAGCGATGGCAAATTTTGCAGTTTTTTCATTTTCCTCACGAGACCTTCTGCGAACATTGTCTAGCTCCGCAAGAGTTCTTAAAAATTTATCATTTTGCTCGGATAATTTTTGTTCAAGCTCGATAATTTTATTTTGTAGTTCATTTTCAGCGTTTGCTGAATTTTCCTTATTTAAATTTTCAATATTTTCGCTTTGATTTTGTTGATTATTTTGTTGATTTTCTTGCATTTTTTCTCCATGAATTTATTTTTTTATGCAAATCTAATTGAATAAAAAAAGACTTTCAAGGTTGCATTAAAAAAAAATATTTCTACTTTCTATGTTTTGAATTTTTTGTGTTTAATTTTTATTTTGTAAAAAATGTCTGATAAAATTTTTGACCAAGCTAGTTATCTAGTGCCGATGGTTATCGAACAAACCCCTCGCGGAGAAAGATCTTTTGATATTTATTCAAGACTTTTGAAAGAGCGCGTGATTTTTATTTCTGGCCCCGTCAACGACCAAGTCTCTTCCTTAGTGGTTGCACAGCTTTTATTTCTTGAATCGGAAGATCCAAAAAAAGATATTTATTTTTATATAAATTCTCCCGGCGGAGTAGTTACTTCTGGGCTTGCCATGTATGATACCATGCAATATATTCGTCCCGATGTTAACACTGTTTGCATTGGTCAAGCGGCTTCGATGGGCTCTTTGCTTTTGTGCGCTGGCGCTCAAGGTAAAAGATTTTGTTTGCCAAATTCAAGAATCATGATTCATCAACCAAGTGGCGGATATCAAGGTCAGGCGACTGATATTGAAATTCACGCGCAAGAAACATTGGCTTTGAAGCGTCGCTTAAATGAAATTTATGCAAAACATACTGGACAAAAAATTGGCGTTATTGAAAAATCTATGGAACGCGATAATTTTATGTCACCACAAAAAGCGCAAGAATTTGGAATTATTGATAAAGTTATCGAAAAGCGTCCTGAAAATTAAAAAAATATAAATACAAACACCGATAAAAATAAATTTTAATAATTTGAAAAATGGTTAAGAAAAACGACGACGAAAAAGAATTGCATTGTTCATTTTGTGGCATATCTCAACATGAAGTTAAAAAATTAATTGCCGGTCCTACCGCCTTCATTTGTAATGAATGCGTTGAACTTGGCATGGATATTTTAAAACAAGAAGGTAAAAAATCACCTCTTCACAAAAACAATGGCGAAAAATCAACTCCCAAAGAAATTATAAAAATTCTTGATGAATATGTCGTTGGTCAAGATTATGCGAAAAAGGTTCTCGCCGTTGCCGTTTATAATCATTACAAAAGAGTTGATAATGTTTTTTTAGGCTCCGATTCAGTTGAAATTTCCAAATCAAATATTTTAATGATTGGACCAACCGGATGCGGAAAAACACTTCTAGCCCAAACTTTAGCACGCATTCTCGATGTGCCATTTACAATGGCTGACGCCACTTCCTTAACCGAAGCTGGTTATGTCGGAGATGATGTTGAAAACATTATTTCTCGTCTTCTTCAAGTCGCTAATTACGATATTGAAAAAGCCCAAAGAGGTATCGTTTATATTGATGAGATTGACAAAATTGCTCGCAAAGTTGAAGACAATTCTCGTCGCGATATTTCCGGCGAAGGCGTTCAACAAGGTTTGTTAAAAATAATTGAAGGCGCGGTCGCTTCAGTTCCAACGCAACCCGGACGCAAATCTTCTCAACAAGAATATGTACAAATTGACACTAAAAATATTTTATTCATTTGCGCCGGCGCATTTTCTGGTTTAGAAAAAATTATTTCTAAACGCGGGGTTGGCTCTTCAATCGGCTTTGGCGCTGATGTTCGAGACAAAGATGACACAACTCGCAAAGATATTTTTAAAGATGTCGAACCCGATGATTTAATAAAATTTGGATTAATTCCTGAAATCGTTGGACGCTTGCCAATCATAGCTCCGCTCGATGGTTTAACCGAAGAAGATTTAAAACAAATTCTTATTGAGCCAAAAAATTCAATAACCAAACAATATCAAAAACTTTTCAATCTTGATCGAGTTGAGCTTATTTTTGAAGATGAAGCTTTGAATGAAATTTCTAAAAAAGCCATTAATCGTAAAACTGGCGCTCGTGGCTTAAGAGCAATCGTGGAAGGCGCTCTTCTTGATGCAATGTTTGAAATTCCGTCACAGAAAAATATTAAATCTATGAAGGTTGGCAAAGATTGTATTCTTCAAAACAAGCCTCTTAAAACTGTTCTTTTATCCGAAAAAGAAGTTGAGGATCGCGAAAAGAAAAAAGAAATTTCTCTTTTACCAAATAAAGAGAAAAAAGCCTAATTCAATTTAGAGCGCCATCTTTTGTTAAAAAAATCGATGGCGCTACTTCACCTTTATTTCTAAGGCGTGTAGACCATTTTTAAATTCATCTTTTAGAACTTCATTTATTTTACGATGAATTTCAATTTTCTTTAAATTTTCGAATTGCTTAGAAGATATTTTAACCAAAAAATGCGTTTGATTGTGATGCTCTGGATTATCCGCCTTAAAATGACCGCCATGTAAATGTGAATTATTTATCACCTCTAAAAAATTTGGATTAAAATTTTCTTGAAGTTTGTTTGTTATTTTATTTTTCATTTTTAAATAGAAAATGTTTTACATAATTTTAATTCAAATGCGTAAATTTAAAGGCGAGTCTGCGTAAGCCTAGTAAATCTAGGTGCGCAAAGACGAGTCCTGAGAAATTTACACATATCATTTAAAATTCAAAATGGTGTTAATAAGTTTGTTAATAAGTTGTTAATATATTTGACCTTTTTAACAAAATTCTTTAAACCAAAAAAGTTATTATTTTTATTAACATTTTTTTAACAAGATTATTGTTGTTAATAACTTAAATTTTTTAAAAATTAAAATGTTAATAACTTTCTTGAAAGCCTTATTTACAATAATTTTC
>CAIOKL010000272.1 GCA_903858915.1 uncultured Alphaproteobacteria bacterium
AACTTTTTTCATTCCAAATAAAGGTCTAATTTTTTTGTCTTTTTACCTAATTTTTTTTGCAATAATTATCTTAAATATTTTGCAAAGTGAAAAATTGCGCTTAACTAAAGCGGTTATTTTTTTTGTGACTAATTTTTTTATTATTATAGTGAATAGTGGTATTGGGAGATCGGGCGGACCATTGCATCATATTTCTGAAGCTACCATTTTTTTGTTAATAGCGGTAATTATTATTGTGTGTTTTATAAAATTTAATAAATATTTTATAAAATGGCGCGCCAAAGTTAAATAATGCACTCGAATTTCATGGATAGTTTTTTAATTTTAAGCGCCTTAAAATTATACAAATAACTAAAGCTGTGAGGGGGGGGGTGTTTTTATAAATTTTTTTAAGCGATATTTTTTTATTGAAATAATATAATTATTAACGATCGCCAAGATCTGATGGGGCGGTTGGGACTCTTGTTTTCTTAGCGCAAAAACAACGAAATCGACTTTAAATTCAAAGTAACGATTCTTCCGCAAGGCAAAATTCTTAATCGTCACGATCATCATCTGAGTTTTCTGAAATAAGAGAAGCAATTAGATAGATTTTAGAATAAATCATAAAAAATTTTTAAAAAAAATGCGTTAGAATTTTTATTTCTAACGCATTTTTTGTTGATTTTTATTAAAATAATTGCGAATTATTCAGAAGTAACTTCACCTTCTAAAGCTTCTCCACTCAAGTCTTCGCCAGTTTCCGCTTCGTCAACTTCTTTATTTCCCGTGTGAGCAATTCTTGCAACGGAAACTACAGTTTCATCTTTAGTTTTAATTAAAGTTACGCCTTGAGTGTTGCGTCCGCTGATTCGAACCGAACCAATTTCGGTGCGAATTAAGGTGCCTTTGTCGGTGATAATCATAACTTGATCTTTACTTTCGACGGTGAAGCTGGCAACAACCAAGCCATTGCGTTTCGAAGTGATAATGTTAGTGATGCCCGAACCACCACGATTGGTAATGCGATATTCGTAGGCTGAAGAGCGTTTGCCAAAACCATTTTCGGTGATGGTTAAAATAAATTCTTCATCAAACGCCATTTGTTCAATAATTTTTTGATCAAGTTCTGCGTTTTTGATGGTTGGTATTTCAAGCGGTTGAATTAATAAATCTTCGCTTGGATTTTCCAAAAGTTTTTTGTTATGAACTAAAGCATCGCGAAGTGCCAATCGTTTTTCTAAATCGATTTTCAAATATTTTTCTTTGATTTCGGAATCTTCTCCGGCATGTTTGATGACCGATAAAGCGATAACTTTATTACCACTTTCGAGCTTGATACCACGCACTCCAGTTGAATTACGGCTTTGGAAAACACGCAATTTAGCAACTGGGAAACGAATACATTTACCATTTTTGGTAGAAAGTAAAATATCGTCTTTCTCGGTTGATAAAGCCACGCCAATCAAGGCTTCGTCACCTTCAAGTTTCATGGCAATTTTACCACTTGAACGAATATCAACGAATTGATCCATCGAATTGCGTCGAATATCGCCGTTCGAAGTTGCGAAAACAATGCTTAAATCTTTCCAGCTTTCTTCATTTTCAGGAAGCGCTAAAATTGTGCTAATTTTTTCATCGGCTTCAAGCGGAAGAAGGTTTACGAGGGCGCGACCACGAGCTTGTGGCGTGCCGAGCGGAAGTTTATAAGTTTTTAATTTATAACATTTACCTTTGCTTGAGAAAAATAAAATTGGCGTGTGAGTGTTGGTGGCAAAAATATCGGTGGCGATATCTTCTTCGCGAACATCCATGGCGCTTCGACCTTTACCGCCACGGCGTTGCGTGCGATAAGATGAAAGGGCGACGCGCTTGATGTAGCCATTCATGGTTGCGACCACAACCATTTCTTCTTTTGGAATTAAATCTTCAATATCAACTTCAAATTCTGAATCTTCGATACTTGATTTTCTAGGCGTGGCGAACTCATCTTTGACCGCAATTAATTCTTTTTTAACCAATGCCATCATTTTTAAACGATCGGATAAAAGTTCGAGATAGCCTGAAATTTCAATCGCCAAAGCTTTTAATTCTTCGTTGATTTTTTCCATTTCAAGGCCGGTTAAACGCGCTAAACGCATTTCAAGAATGGCTCGAGCTTGAGTTTCGGTGAAATAAAAATTGCCGTCTTTAACGATATTTCCTTTATCTTGAACGAGTTTAATCATAGTTTCGATTAAACCTACAGGCCAAGCGCGCGCGAGAAGTTTTTCGCGAGCCTCGGTGACATCTTTTGATTTTTTGATAAGATCAACAATTTCATCGATATTAGCAACCGCGACCGCCAAACCAATTAAAATATGAGTTTTGTCTCTGGCTCTGTTGAGCAAGAAATTGGTGCGACGAGTTGTAACATTGAAACGGAAATCAACGAAAATTTTAATGACTTCAAGAAGGTTCATCAATTTTGGTTGACCGTAATTTAAAGCGAGCATGTTGACGCTAAAATTACATTGTAATTCTGTGAAACTGTAAAGTTGATTGATAATAACTTCTTCCATGGCGTCTTTGCGGAGTTCGATCACCACGCGAATGCCATCGCGATCCGATTCGTCGCGTAAATCTGTAATGCCTTCGATTTTTTTATCTTTAACGAGTTCGGCGATTTTTTCAACAAGCTTGGCTTTGTTGACTTGGTAAGGAATTTCGGTGATAACAATTACATTTTTACCGCCCGATTTTTTTTCAATTTTATGACGACCGCGCATCACAACCGAACCGCGTCCAGTGCGCGCTGCGGAATCATGACCCGATCTGCCTAAAATAATTCCGCCCGTTGGAAAATCTGGTCCCGGTACGATTTTTATAACATCTTCAATGGTGATGTCATTATTTTCAATATAGCCGAGACAAGCATCGATTACTTCGCCCAAATTGTGAGGCGGAATATTGGTCGCCATACCTACTGCGATACCGCCTGAGCCGTTAACTAAAAGATTCGGAAAACGAGCTGGTAAAACTTTTGGTTCTTTTTCGTGACCATCATAATTAGGCACGAAATCAACGGTGTCTTTGTCAAGATCGTCGAGCATGGTGTGCGAAATTTTTTCAAGACGCGACTCGGTGTAACGCATTGCGGCCGCGGGATCATCATCAATCGATCCAAAGTTTCCTTGTCCGTCGATTAAGGGAACGCGCATTGAAAAATCTTGCGCCATTCTCACTAAAGATTCATAAATCGCCGAATCACCGTGCGGGTGATATTTACCCATTACTTCACCGACAATTCTTGCCGATTTTTTGAAAGCTTTATTGTAATCGTAACCGCCTTCATACATGGCGAAAAGGATACGACGATGCACGGGCTTAAGACCGTCGCAAGCATCGGGAATAGCGCGCGAAACGATGACGCTCATGGCGTAATCTAAGTAAGATTTACGCATTTCGCCAACTAGCGAAACCGATTGAATATCTTTGCCTACAGCAGGAATAATTGCGTTTTGATTTGTCATTTTTAATTTAAATTTGGTGATAGTTCCAATACCATTTCAACTCTAAAGTTGAATTGATAAAATTAGTAATAAGGTATCGCAATTTTATAATAAGTTTAACAACAAGTGCAAGCAAAAATTTGAATTTTTTGCAAAGTTTTGATTTTAGGGGTTTTTAAAGTAATAACTCTTTGTGTTAATTTATAACTGTGTTGCAAAAATATACATATGCCAAAATAATATAACAATTGATAAAAATTAAATTTAAAAGTAAGAGTTAAATTATTTAAAACTTATTTTATGCAACAATCTGAAATTTTATCAACCATTCCGGAATCTTTACTGGAAAGGGGCAAAAAGTCTTTGGAAGATCTAATTGAAAATCTTTCAAATGAAAAAAATGAAAATCGAAAAAGAGAGATTTATAGAAAAATTGAGGTTGCGATAATCGCCAATGAAAATATTAATTCTCCCGAAATTCATCATGAAATGGTGAATTATTTTTCGCAAATAACTGAAGTAAAAGAGTTTGATAAAAAACTCATGAAGCTAATGTTGACAAGTGGCTGGAAGGTTCCGCAAGATTTTAAAGAACAACAGGATTTAAATATAAAAGAGCGGGGCAATAATTTTTTTCCACAAGCCGAAATACCAATCGAACATTATAAAAAAACTTTCGCAACCTTGCCAATTAAGATTGAAGAAGGCTATCAGCAAGAATTTTTAACTAGTTTAAAAAAGTCTTTCGAATATTTGCAATATTGTTTATTTTCAGAATCCGAAGCAAATAAAAAAAATATTTTAAGAATTAATATTAACGGTGTTGAGTTAGGTTTTTCGGGAGTCGGTTTGCATGATTTATTAGAAAATATTGTGATAAAAAAAAGCCAAAAAGAATTATCTTTTTCGGAATTTATTAACACTTTAGATAATAAAGAAGAAAAGCAATGTCTCGAACAAGATGCAATGTCTTTAAAAAGTCGATATATTTTGGATAAACAGATGATTGTCGACTCTGATTTTGCAAGAGAATTTGTTGAGCAAAGAATCGGCAGGGCGTCGGTTGAATCTTCAAGAAATAGTTTTCAAGATTTATCTTCAAGGAGAAATAGTTTTCAAGATTTATCATCAAGAAGATCAAGTGGCGAGAAAGGCGAGAAAATTTTAAAATTTGAGGGCGATAAATTTGTAATTAAAGATCCGGATCCAAATTGTTTTAGTTTTTTAAAAACAATTTTTTGCAATTGTTTTGGCAAAGAAAATCAGCAACAAAATATTTCGCGGGGCCGAGATTCAATGCCGTCAAGCGACCGCAGTCTTCATCCTTCGGAAGGCGCAATTGCAAGTCCAAATGCTTCGGCATTGGACCTTCGTTTTGGTAGAGATATTTCCTTGGATAATCATTAATATTATTTTCCGAACTTTATAATAAAATTGGAAATAATTTGTGATTGCTTAAATTTAAAATCTTATAAAATATTTTATTTTAGATTTTTGAAGTTAAGGTTTGTAAAATTGTTTGTCGATTAAAACTTAATCAAATTATTTATGAAAATTGCAGTAACGGGAATTAGCGGAAAAATGGGACGCGTAATTGGTTCTTTGATAATCAAAGACGAAATTGCCGAATTATCTTCGGGTTTAACAAGAACCGCTTCTGGCTTAGAAGGACTTGATTTGGGAGAATTTTTGGGTTTTGAGAAAAATAATATTTTAATCACCTCAAATATTGATGAATTTGTTAAATCTTGCGAAGCGGTAATCGATTTTTCTGCGCCTTCATTGAGTTTAGAAATCGCCGAAAAATGTGCGAAATATAAAAAAGTTTTAGTGTGCGGAACTACGGGTTTTTCTGAAGAAGAAAAGCAAAAATTTGCAAATTTTGCATCGGAAACGGTGATAATTTGGTCTTCAAATATGTCGTTGGGAGTTAATTTGTTAATGAATTTGGCTCAAAAAGTTGCCGAAATTTTACATGATGATTTTGATGTCGAAATACTTGAAATGCATCACAATAAAAAAATTGATGCACCATCGGGAACGGCTTTGTCACTAGGTTCGGCGGTAGCGAAGGGCAGGGGAATTGAATTGGAGCAAAGTGCGGTAATGGCGCGAGTTGGTAAAGAACAAAAACGCAATAAAGGCGAAATTGGTTTTGCAACTTTGCGCGGTGGTGATGTCATTGGCGACCACACGGTAATTTTTGCGGGTGATGGCGAGAGAATTGAGCTTTCGCACAAAGCTTCGAATCGTGATATTTTTGCTAAAGGAGCAATTCGCGCGTGCATTTGGGGCAGTGCGCAGAAAGCTGGATTTTATTCAATGCGCGATGTTTTGTTGTAGGATTTGATTTAAAAAATTGGTTTATTTTTAATGCCTCAGCCAATTTACACTTTTAATCTTGGGATCAAAACGTAGTTGTTCCGAAGTCGATTCTATCGATTGTCTTCTCGGATCCGGAACAATTACTCTTCTTCCGGGAGAAAATACTCCGCCCCCTTCTACTGGTACACCCCTACAAACTTGGAAAAGCTTTGGGCCGTAGCTCCCCCCTTGAGGGCTTACGCCCCTACATTTAAAAAAATACTCGTAAAGCTAACGGGTTCTAGCTCCCCCCTTGAGGGCTTGCAAACTTACACTTAGCAAAAACACTCACAAAGCTTACGGGGTCATCACTCTCCCCTTGCGGGAGAGTCGCAGAGCCAACTTGTTGGCGATGCGG